>JAYWIG010000254.1:0-39119 GCA_043789035.1 Betaproteobacteria bacterium | reverse complement strand
AATTCAAAAATGCAGCCCTCATCATCAACGAGCTTGGCGAGATAGGGTTAGATAATCAGCTTTTAAGCGCGGCGATCGAACCAAGCTCGACGTCCACCTTAATCGCCAATGCCTGTATTTGCTGCACGGGTTTGCCCGGTTTAGAACAAGCGCTGGAAGATTTATTTTGGGCGCGCCTAGAGCGTCGAATACCCAAATTTGATTGTGTGGTGATTGAAACCACTGGCTTAGCGCAGACTAGCCCAATTATTCAAAGCATGCAGAGCAATGAATTATTGGCTGAAAGGTTTAATCTCGCTGAAATAGTGACTTGTATAAGTGCCATTACCGCCGATCAAGTTTTAAACTTAGAAGAGGCAAGAGATCAACTGCATTGTGCGAGCGTGGTGGTACTTACAAAAATTGATTTGCTTGATGGCGTCAAAGTAGACGAAATTGCATTAAGGCTCGATAACCAATTACGTGCGCATTATTCAGACGCAACTGTGCTTCGTTCGTCGAATGCCAATTTGCTTGCGAACGAAATTTTAGGGGTGCAGCCTCAAACCAAAACATATCACCCCACCAAGCATCATCATGATCACGAGCATACTTTACAAGCCCACTGGTGGGCAATGGGTGCAAAGGTAAGTCAAGATGAACTACTCAATGACATCCAATTATTAAAAGCAGAACTAGGTAATAACCTAGTTCGCGTCAAAGGCATCGTCTCGACTAACCAAGGCGTTCAGTTGATCGAATTGGTTCCCTTCGAAACCAAGGTGGCAGTTTCTGCATACTCAGAAAACCAACCCGCCGAATTCGGGCTTACTATTATCAGTTCGCAGATTCCGAATCTGAAAAATTATTCCAATATTTAAGATACGCTCATGAATACCTTTAAATTCAAAGTCTTAGCTTATGGCCTCGCGGCGTGCCTAACGAGCCTAAGCAGTTCTGCTTTTTCGCAAAGTAAAGACGAAGCCCTGCTCACAGCGGCCACGGCTGAACAACCAAACTTGCTGAAAACCTTAGAACGATTAGTCAACATTGAAAGCGGCAGTAAACAGTTCGACGGGTTAAGCGCTATCGGCAACTTACTGCATAACGAACTGCAAGCAATGGGTGGGCAAGTATCGCGGGCGAAATCTGCCGTCGGTACGGGTGCCGATAACATTGTTGGCAAGTTTACAGGTAAGGGCAAAACTAGAATTCTGATGATGGCCCATATGGATACTGTCTACGTCAAAGGTATTCTTGAAAAAGCCCCCTTCAAAATCGATGGCGACAAAGCCTATGGCCCCGGCATTGCCGATGCGAAGGGTGGTATCGCCGTGATACTGCACGCCATCAAGCTTATTAAAGCAAGGGGTGCCGACAACTACGGCAGCATCACGGTGCTGTTTAATCCTGACGAAGAAACTGGCTCGAATGGTTCTTCTGCGCTCATCACATCGTTGGCAAAACAGGCAGACTATGTTTTGTCTTACGAACCCAATGTCTTGCCGAACGAAATGGTCGTACTTGCAACCTCAGGTGGCGCGGCGGTAAGCGTGACCGTTACAGGCAAAGCGGCACACGCAGGTGCATCACCCGAACTCGGTATCAATGCGTTGACTGAAGCCGCTGATTTTATTTTGCGCACACAAGATATCGATGACAAAGCCAACAATTTACGCTTTAACTGGACAATTGCTAACGCTGGTGGCACACGCAATGTGATCCCTGAAAAAGCGGAAATCTTGGCTGATTTCCGCTACGCTACGCCAGACCAGGTTGAGAAAGTCACTGCAAGATTAAAAGAGCTCGCCGCCAAACCAAAATTTGCAGGCTCAAAAATCGACGTGCAAATTACCATAGGCCGCCCGGCTTTTGTTGCCGGGGTGGGTGGCCAAAAGTTAATTGATAGAGCCAAGGCCATTTACGGTGAACTTGGCTTAAATATGCTCACTCTACCTCGCACCGGTGGAGGCACCGACGCAGCCTTTGCAGGCATCAACGGCACACCGGTGCTCGAAGGTTTAGGCATACCCGGCGCGAATTACCATAGCAATAGCGCTGAGTATATTTCGATCAGCTCAATACCGCGCCGCTTGTATTTGTCGGTGCGGTTAATTGAGGAATTATCCGCAGGGCGCTAATCATTTTGGAATAGCCGCCGCCCGCCCTACATAGGCCCGATTCCATGTTGGGCTAATAGTCACGTCATTAATACAAACATGAACAGGCATTTGAGCCAAAAATAGCAATAGCTCACCACAGTCCTGCGGCTGCACCATGCGGGCTCGATCTTCCGCCGACACTGGAATCGGGCGCTTGTCCATAATAGGTGTAGCAACCTCTCCCGGGCAAAGTGCTGTTGCACGAATCCCATGAATGCCTTCTTCAATATTGAGACTTTCAGTCATCGCGTTTAGGCCAAACTTTGCTGCGCTATACGCAGGGCCTGTCAAGGTGCTGACATGACGCCCTGCCCAAGAAGAAATGTTGATGATGAGGCCGTCACCTTGCCGACGCAAAAGCGGCAGCACCGAATGGCAACAATAGAAGGCTCCGTTCAAATCAATGTTCACAACCTGGTTCCAGCCCTCCTTTTCAAGATGCATCCAATTGCGCTTAGGCACGTTAACCCCAGCGCTATTGACCAATACATCTAAGCGCCCTTCTTGCTGTTCGATGCTTTGTGCAACAGCCTGCACTGCGGCTGCATCGGTCACATCCAATACAGCGACGCGGGCTTGCCCTCCTTTTGCGATGATGCGATCAGCCACAGTTTGCAATTCCTTCTCGCGCCTACCGGACAATACAACCTTCATGCCAGCCTCGCCGTAAGCAAGCGCACCACTTTCACCAATACCAGAGCTTGCTCCAGTAATCCAGGCCACTTTGCCGTTTAAATTACGCAAGATTCAATCCTTAAAATTAAAACCAAACAGTCGACTAAACCCAAGGATTAACTGTCATATGCACAGCATCCTGCGCACCCTCACCGACCAATGTGCGAATCGCGTATTCCGTCTGTGCAAGCCCAAACGTATGAGTACTCATCGATGTAACGTTATGTCGATTACCGGCAATGAGTTGCAACGCTAATTCAACCGATTCATAGCTATGGCCTCGCATGCCCTTCACGGTGAGAAACTTCGAAATAATCATGTCGCTATCGAAGTTTGGTACCTTGCTGCTTTTGATGCCGCCCAGAATCACAGTACCTTTTTTTCGCGCTAACTGCATGGCACTAAGGATCGAAGCGGTACCGCCTGAAGCACAATCGATCACCAAATCGGCCATGGCACCACCTGTGATGTCGGCAGTGGTTTCTAACAAATCCTGCTCGCCAATATCAATTGTGTGATGCGCACCTAATTGTTTTGCTAACGCTAAACGCACTTTATCGCTTGGGGTCGAAAGCCCAGTAACGATAATCTTCTCAGCACCGGCTTCTTTGGCTGCCACAACGCAGGCTAAACCTTGCTGCCCTGGCCCTTGAATCAATACAGTTTTACCCGGCCCGACTTTGCCGTGAAGATATGTCCATTCAATGCCATTCGAAATAGGTAGCGCTAAAGCTGCATGCTTAGCACTTACGCCGTTTGGCACCTTATGAAAAACGGTGTTTAAGTGCAGCTCCTGGTATTGGCTATAACCACCCCACAGCCCAGAGCCGACGTTCATACCACTAGCGCCATAGCGCATACCACCTAAGCGCCAATCGGTGGCATCGCACAACCGAAAATCACCGCTCCTACAATAGTTACAGTGGCCACAAGGTAAATACTCTTCAAGAGCGACTAAGTCGCCTTCTTTAACGCCCCACTTGGTTTGCGCAATGGCGCCTAATGCTTGCACCGTGCCCACAGTTTCATGCCCGAGAATCACAGGGCCGCGCATTCGAGGTAAATCTTTGAAGTATCCCCAATCACTGCCGCACACGCCAGTCATGGCAATTTTGAGTAAACCGTTGTCCGCTTGTAATTCTGGCGCAGTCAGTTCTTGAATCTCGATGCCACCTGCTGGCATTGCAACAGCCGCTTTAAACCGAAGCATGGGGTTTTCCTGGTTGAGCAACGAAAGCGTCTTTCGCGGCGTCTTTGAAATGCAAATCGCGCTTCAATAATACTGCTGCAGAGCGAATTTTTTGATGCTTAGGTGCAATACCTGGCAACTGTAGGTTGGGATTTTCTTGCAGGGCATTGGCAGCTTCGGTTAATCGCCTGCGCGTCATGATGATGCCCTTGTCGGTGCCCACTAAATTCTCCCGCGTTCGATCTTGTATTGCGCCCATACTTTCTTGCAGTGATGCATCTTGCATGCCTATGCCTTCAACGCCGCTAAAGAAAATGCCTTTACGTTGTGCATCTCGGTCGATCAGATAATCGTTTTCTTTGCGCTGCAAAGGTTTGTAATCTTTATCAACTTTCACATGAATGCCTGCGCCTTCTTCCATGGCTTTACGCTCATGGGTAGAAAGGTCACGATTGGGGTGGTAGTCGAAACTCCATGCCCAACAATTCTCATCGTTAATCGGCACCCAGAAATGGCCATGAATTGGGTGATCACCTCGAGGCGGCACCATGGTAAAGTTTGGCATCAACCACGGCGTTACGCGCCAGTAGTATTGCTCATCCTCCGCGTTGCGCCGCACCCCGACGAGCAAACCGCCATCGGCCTCGACGACATCAAACACCGGCGATAAATCGCTTTTGTTGTATTGGTTGCCTTTAGCACCTTTGAACAAAGGATCACGATCTAAACTGCCGCTATGCAAAAACGATACATGGCTTGAATCAATACCGCCTTCGAGGGCTTGCAACCAATTACATTCCTGCAAGCGCTTCGATGTATACGACTGCGACGTAGGCACGGTGGCGAACTCATATTCAGGCAGTGGCGGTTGGCGCTCGGGTGTGCCCATATAAACCCACACTACGCCACCACGCTCCACCATGGGATAGGACTTTAATTGAATACGATTACAAAAGTTACTGCCTCGCTCCGACGGTACATCGATGCATTGGCCGTTCACATCATATTTCCAGCCATGGTAGGGGCAGCGGATGCCACCCTCTTCATTCCGGCCAAACCACAATGACACGCCACGGTGGGCGCAAAACTCATCGACTAAACCTAGCTGACCTTCGCTATCGCGAAAGGCAAGCATTTTCTCGGAAAGTAACTCAAGGCGTACTGGGTCACAATCGGGTTTGGCTAATTGCTCTGACAACAAAGCAGGCAACCAATAGCGACGAAATACTTCGCCCATAGGCGTGCCTGCTGAAGTTTGCGTTAGAAGTTCGTTTTGTACTTGTCTCATCTTTTATTCAACACCCTATTGCACTGCCTTAATCAGGGGTGCCCATTGTTTAATTTCATCAGCGATAAATTGGTTAAAGCGAGTACTGTCCCAATCAAAGGTTTCCATCGCAGCTTTGTTAAGCACTTCTTTAGCATGCGGTGACTGCATGACTTTGCGTACCTCTTGGTTAATTCTGGCGACTAACGTGGGCGACATTCCCGGCGGGCCAGATAACGAAAACCAAGTTAATGCAACCAACTTTGGATAACCTAATTCTGCAAATGTAGGAACGTTTGGAAATTCCATTAAGCGCCTCGAAGACGTAACGGCGAGCGCTTTTAATTTACCTGATTGAATATGCGGCGCGGCGGTGCTCAATGTCGTAAATGAGGCCGATATGTGCCCGGCAAGCAGATCAACCACAGCGGGTGCCGCACCTTTGTAAGCAATATGCTCCATCGGCGTTTTACTTAACAGCTCGAAGCTTTCACCGATTAAATACCCATGAGTACCTTTTCCGGGAGACCCCCAGCTCACACCTTTGCTTGTTTTTTTCGCAAGCGCGATGAAGTTCGCCAAATCTGTCACCGGTAAATCGGCATTGACTGCCAACACAATCGGCGGCCCGCCAAGGATGGCGATATGCGTGAAATCCTTAATTGGGTCATACATTTTGGGGTTTTCCGCTGGAGCAATCACATGCGAAGCAACCCCAGACACTAATAAGTTATACCCATCAGGGGCAAGCTTAGCGACTTGCTGCGAACCTAACATACCACCAGCGCCGCCCTTATTCTCGACCACGAAATTTTGTTTGAATGCTTCGGTTAAACCAATCGTTACTAATCGCCCTAGAGCATCAGAACTTCCTCCGGGCGAATACGGAACGATCACCTTTACCGGCTTCGTTGGCCAATTGGCATCTTGCGCCAGCGCTACCGGCATAGGTAAGCAAGCGTAAGCCAAACCACCGATGACTTTTCGTCTCAGTAAACGCATGAATGTGCAGTAAAAATAGGAATGATAGAAGCGTTGTGGAGACTATCACAGGCATAGCGGATATTGGCCCCCAAGTATCATCCACTACATGCACACCATACCGCCACATGGAAATCGAATACTCCTCGCACCGATGGAAGGTTTACTCGACTGCGTACTGCGTGACATTCTGACTCGCATAGGCGGCGTAGATTCCTGTGTTTCAGAATTCATTCGGGTAACTGGTACTTTGCTGCCCAAACGCGCTTTTATTCGGGTCATGCCCGAATTGCTCAACGGCGGGAAAACATTGGCCGGAGTTCCCGTTATCGGGCAACTGCTCGGTTCCGACCCGCAATGCCTGGCAGAAAATGCGGCGCAACTTGCAGCACTTGGGCCAGCCGGTATTGATTTAAATTTTGGATGCCCTGCTAAGGTGGTTAACCGCCACGGAGGCGGCGCAATGCTGCTCGAACATCCCGACGTGTTGAATCGAATCGTCAGTACAGTTAGAAAAGCCGTACCTATCGCTATGCCCGTAACAGCCAAAATGCGCCTTGGCTTTAACGACGATCGCCGCGCGGAGGAATGTGCCCAAGCTCTAGCTGATGGCGGCGCAACTTCAATCGTTGTACACGCACGCACTAAAGCCAATGGTTATCGCCCGCCAGCTTATTGGAATCGAATCGCCGATATTCGTGCTGCCGTAAAAGTGCCAATTATTGCTAATGGCGAGATTTGGAATGTTGCCGATGCGCTCGCTTGCCGAAAAGAATCAGGTTGCGACAGCATCATGCTGGGCAGAGGCATTGTGTCGAACCCCAACCTCGCTTGGCAAATTCGCGCCCATGATCGCCAAACAGTACCAAACGTGGAGTGGAAAAATATTTCACCATTGCTTCATGAGTTCTGGAAATTAGTAGTCCCTAGGGTAGCGCCGAAACATCGCGGCGGGCGATTGAAACAATGGCTCAATATGCTGCGGAGAACTTACCCAGAGGCTCAAGCGATGTACGATGAATTGAGGGAGGAGAATCATTCTGGGAATATTGACAAATGGTTTGAAATCCACCAAAAATGAATACGAAACTATGACGCAAGCCAACAACCAACTACACGGCATCACCTTAGAAAAAATGGTGACCGACCTATCGAACTACTATGGCTGGGAAGCGCTTGCGCAACAAATTCCGATTCGATGCTTTTACAGCGACCCAAGTGTGGCTTCGAGTTTAAAGTTTCTTCGCCGCACGCCTTGGGCCCGCGCTAAAGTCGAAGCGCTATATTTACAGGCGCTTAATACGAATCAATAAACTACGAAACCATGAATATTCAATTTGCCCAATTTATTGACGACATGACAAAGCTCGTCGGCCTGCAATTACCGCAGAATGACGTTGTAATGCACGCTCGAAAAAAGCTTGCTGATTTGGTCAAAACAAGTACTTGGTTACCGGTAGAGTTGAAACAAGCTAGACCGGATCGATACGCCCAATACTTATTGCACAAGGACCCACAAAAACGGTTTTCGGTGGTTAGTTTTGTTTGGGATACCGGGCACCAAACGCCCATACACAATCACACGGTTTGGGGTTTAGTCGGTGTCTTAGAAGGTGCAGAGCGTTGCGAGGAATATGCGCTAGTAAATGGGCAACCGACGGCGACCGGCCATACACATGTGATGAAACCAGGCGATGTTGAGGCCGTTTATCCACCAGACCACGACTGGCACAAAGTCAGCAATGCATTGGAAAAAGGCGTGACAGTCAGCATTCACGTGTATGGTGCAGACATTGGTGAGGTAAACCGTCACAAACTCGATGCGAGCGGCAGCATCAGTAGCTTTGTGTCGGGCTACGACGTTCCGGGGCAGTTACATGCTTAACGTCGAACACAACGGCAAAGTTACCAAGCTTACGCTCAACAACCCGGGCAAAGGTAACGCCCTAAGCTTCGTGATGGTCGAAGCATTGATTGAGCAAACCACGCTAGCGCTAGCCAATAGAAATATTGACACGATTGAACTTCACGCAGAAGGTTCCCATTTTTGCACTGGCCTAGATCTATCGAATTTGGACAATGAAACCGATGGCGATTTACTGCATCGGCTCGTTCGAATCGAAACCTTCCTGGCGCTAATTTGGGCAGCACCAATCACCACAAAAGCATATGCGAAAGGCCGAGCCTGGGGTGCTGGCGCAGATATCTTTGTAGCCTGTGAACACCGAGTTATCGAACCAAACACGACCTTTCGATTCCCCGGTGCACAGTTTGGTATTGCGCTAGGAACTGGTCGGCTCACTGATCGTATCGGTAGCGATGAGGCGAGGCACCTGATACTCCATGGCAAAGAGTTCGACGCGAACACTGCGATACACAAAGGTTTGGCCACCGGGTACATTACTGACCATACATCAGGGGAACTTGTTGTGAACCGCGATGCCGCCGCTGCAATTCGGGCAGCATCACGTAGCAACGGAAGAGCAGACGCAGATATGGCAGCGTTGATTAGAAGCGCTTCGCTACCGGGCTTAAAACAGCGGATTATTCAATACCGCGAGCGAGCAAAGAAAAAATAGGCTAACTAAATAGGCAAACTGACATGAACTCATTTTATGGTATCGCAGACTATGGTGCGTTTTGCATCGCAATTATTGTCTTCCTTCTCATTCCCGGCCCCGGAAATTTGGCGCTAATTACGTCGACAAGCAAAGGCAAGATTGCTGGAGGTTTAGCGTCAACATTCGGCGTTATCGCGGGCGATCAGGTCTTAATGTGGCTGGCAGTTGCAGGCGTTGCAACATTACTAGCCACCTACCCTTCCGCATTCAAAGCCGTGCAATACGGCGGTGCAATCTATCTCAGCTACCTTGGTGTGAGAATGATTTTGGCGAAAGCTGGTGATGCGCCGATTTTAAAAATCGAACCACGACATTACTTCAAACAATCGTTATTCATTACGCTTTTGAACCCGAAGGCTATTGTGTTTTACATGGCCTTTTTCCCGCTATTTGTCGACCCAGGCACGCATCGCGGCCTACCGACGTTTGCGGTCATGGCTGGCACCATTGCAGTGTTGACATTTATCTATGGCTTTATCGTGGTGATGATTACCCACTTCGCGGCGGAGAAGCTTCGCGCAAGCCCAAAGACAACCGGGGCAATGAACAAAATCGCAGGGATGTTTTTAATTGGGTTTGGGATTAAATTGGCGGTGTCGAAATAGAACAGGCTAGGCCATGACTGGCTTGCAGCAAGCGATCATCATTTGTCCAAAGGGACCGACACTCATTTGCTTGAGCGCAGGCTAGATGCAATGCATCAGGTGTTTTGAGGCCAAAGCGAGCTCGAAGTTGCGCTGCTTGCAAGAACACATCATCGCCTAACTGCAGCAAACTTAGCTCTATAAACACCAATTCATAGCGCTTTTGCAAAACGAGATCTCCTGTTTGCAGCGGTTTCACAAGACACTCAAGTTTTACTAGCGGTGAAATTGCAAACGAATCCGCCGCTTCCTGCGCCATCTTGTTCTGAATTTGCAAAGACCACATTGGGTGATTTTCGACCAAGTAAATCAGCACGCATGAGTCGAGATAAATCAATCCCATGCCTGACGCTCATGCAGAATTCCAGCATCAATTTCAGAAGCACTCTTTTGAGCATGCTTAGGCAGCGGATTACTTTGCAACCAAACTAGTAAATTACGGTCTTGCTTAATGGTTGATTTTGATTCGGTTGGAACAAGACGTACAACCGGTTGGCCTCGATTCGCGATCACCACATCTTGCCCAGCTTGCGCTGATTTGATGAGCTCAGAAAGCCTATTTTTCGCTTCAAGAATATTCACTTGCATATTGACGCCCTTCCGTTCAAGCCATCTTAGAAAACGTCATTTTGACAGAAAGAGCCAAAAATAGCCAGATCTGGCTAAGTAACGCCAGATATCGGCGTTACTTAGCGGGTTTCAAACCTGCAGCCATCTCCGCAACTTTAATCACTGACGCATAATCTTGCTCAGCAAACCCATGCGCCAAGGCCGACATCATTGCCTGCCTTGTTAACGAAGTTTGCGGCAACGGCACTTGCAATCGATTTGCCTCGCTTAGCATTAAATCCATATCTTTCACCATTTGCAGCACCGTGAAAGTAGGCGTGTAATCGCGCTGGCTTAGTTGCACGGCTTTCGCTTTGACGATGGGTGAACCGACCGCACTCGCCGCAATCACCCGCCACATGGCCTGCCAATCTAAACCGCCCTTCTCACCTAACGATAAAGCCTCACCCAACATTGCGCTGGTTTGCACGATCATCAAGTTGATCACTAACTTCATTAAGCGGGATTGTTCGGCATCGCCAAGATAAAAAACTGTCGGGCCAAAGCACTTCAATAGCGGCTCAAGTGAATCGAATACTGACCGAGGGCCTGATGCCATCACCGTTACCTGCGCCGCCTCCATCATATGGTTATTACCCGATACTGTGCAACGTAAGTAAGCGATGCCAGACTGCTCGCAAATAGCCGCGGCTTGCGCAGACGCAGTCGGCGACACTGTGCTGGTATCGATCCAAGTAGCCCCCCTTGTTGCTTGAGCCGCAACTTGGTGGGCAATCGCTAGCAATGCAGCATCATCTGGAATCGATGACACTAACACCTTGGCAGGACCAGGAATAACCTGACTATGAACGATCTTCAAGCTACGTTCAGCGGCACGATCAAGTCGCTCGGAACTAACGTCCGAGACCGTAACGTCATAGCCAGCGTTGTGTAACAAGGTTGCCATTGGCAAGCCCATTTTGCCAATGCCTAAGACGTGGATACTTCTCAGAACTGTCATAGTTACCTCTAAAACCTTTAAATGATCTCGCTGGCTGCTTTAAGTAATAACCCAGCACGTTCAACAATAATCGGGTTAACCCGTTGCGACAAAAACGCGAGCTCATCATCGTTCAAGTGTTCGAGCAGTAAACTCGCTAAGGGCTTAGCAGCATCTTGTACGCTTTGCACCATGGCTTTCATTTCTTGCGCAAGATAAGCATTCGTAACGCCAGCAAGACCTGCTAAACCCAACCAGTGTTCGCGTTCAAACCAACCCGGTCGATATTCGTTCAACAACCCCATCGACAAGCTTTGGTTGGGAAGGTAAGGAATAACGCAAATCAAATCATAAAGTGGTGCAACTTGCCATCCGTCAAGATACAAGAACGAATAGTTTTTTGCGTGAGCGTCGTGATTTCCAATCAGAAAGTTAAACAACCAGCCTCGCAAATGCGCACGTCGCGCTAACGCGGGTACAGATAAATGCGCGCAAGCGGAAAAGAATTGCTCAGTATCTACTCCAGCGTTTTGGCTGGCGTATTTACGCTCCCTCGGCAAATTAAGCATCTGACATAAATCAATCTGGTGAACCCTCTTGATGTGGTTTGCCGTCACCTGACGATCAAAGCGTTTCGATACCAAAGTACGCACGCCACCAATCGTCATAATTTCACAAATCGGCACAGGCAAACCGATGGTCTGAGCGAGTTTTGTACAAGCAAACTCAGTCGCTGGCAACATTGGATAGCGAGTGTCCGTACTTTCTGGCTTGAAGATGTGGGTCGAGGCTGCTCTGCCTTTGGGAATCTTAAAACGCGCGTCAGTACTTGCTAAACTAGGGTCGAACCAAAGGGCAAATTTGTCTTGCGCACCAGCAAGCGAAAGACGGGGAAGCGATTGACTATCGTTCAAATTGAAAGAAATAGCGTCTGCACGATGCCTGCTGCTTTGCATGCTTTCAACAAGATTTACATATGGCAAGTCAACATACTCAGCTGGCGCTAAATCACCACCTGACGGTGTTAAGGCGTAAGCCCCAGTTAGCTCCTGCCCAAGCGCTACAAACCATTCTTCGAAGCTCCGAGGTCGGGGCGAAAGCCTGGCCGCGACTCGTTCTGCAAATGGCTCCTCTGGCAAATAGTTTACAAAGAAGTTTTGCACGTCGTGGCTCTCTGCACGACTGCCTTTGTGGCTCGGGAGATGCGGTGATAAAGGTGACGCAGCTGTGCTAGTGAACTCTAACTTCCAAGCCTTGCCGGAAAGACTTAAAGAACCAACTAGCGCTTCATCACAGTATAAGTTCATGATGCCTCGGACTTTAAGCTCAACCGAAGACCTAGCTGAGCAGCCACGTGCAATGCCTTCTCCAGTTGAATGGTCGGTTTACCACCCTCCAAATGACTAAAAAAGGGTACGCTCACAGCGCAAAGCGCCGCAGCTTCGGCTTGGGTAAGGTTCGCTTTTTTACGCGCTTCGCGCACTAACAATCCGAATTGAAGACTATTCAAAATATATTCGATCGAATAAATAATGAACAATACTAACTTAAAAATCTAAAATATAAAAGATCGTTTATATTTTCAAAGAACTTGACTTTAAACTATAAAATATAAACGATCGAATAAATAACTACTGCGCCTTCAAATTCGCCGCCTTCGCAATCCGGGCAGCCGATTCAATCTCCGACCGAATGTAAGCATTAAAAGTATCGCTCGGTAAAATAAACGGGTCAGCCCCTAGTTTACTCATACGCTCTTTTACGTCGGCACTTTCTAGCGCCTTGCTTGCCTCATCATGCAAGCGCTTCAATATGGCTGGCGGTGTGCTTGATGGTGCGATCATACCTACCCAAAAAATGTAGTCCGAACCGGGTACGCCAGCTTCTACGGTGGTAGGAACATTCGGCAGAGCTGCTGTTCTTCTTGGAGTACTAACCGCCAACGCCTGTATTTTTCCTTCTTTAATCAGCCCGATGACCGGTGAAAGTGGGGAAAAATACCAGTCGATACGACCACCAACAATTTCATTAATTGCCTCGGGCGTACCTTTGAACGGCACGTGTACGGCATCAATGCCCGCTTGAAGCTTGAATTTCTCAGCATTTAGATGCGTTGCACTTCCAAGGCCCGCCGAAGCATAGTTCAAAGCACCTGGCTTGTCTTTGGCGGCGGCAAGCGCATCACTCACACTTTTCCAGCCCCTTTGGATAGGCACAACCATGACATTCGGCAAAGCGGCTAGCGGGGTAATGCCTGTGAGATCTTTGATCGTGTCATAACTGAGGTTCGGATAAATTGCAGGGTTAACTGCATGGCCGGACGAATGAATCAGAATCGTATAACCATCAGGCTCGCTTTTAGCTACCTGCGCAGCGCCAATAGTGCCACCAGCACCGGGTTTATTTTCGACCACAATTGGTTGCCCCAAACCGCGGCTCATGGCTTCACCAACAGTTCGCGCAATGATGTCGGTACCGCTACCCGCTGTAAACGGGACAATAAATTTAATCGGCTTGTTCGGCCAGCTTTGCGCCTGAGCAGTTGCCATCAGCGACAGAGCAGCGACACCAAAAAATACTTGCAATAGCGTTTTTGTATAAGAAAAATTCATACTCGTCTCCAACTCGTTTTAAGTCTAATTTATACCTAGGGCATTCGTAATTTTTTTACCCGATGCGTTCAAAGCGGCGATCTTCGGCGCTAAATCCACGCCCAATAATTTGCCAGCGCGCTTTTTCCATTGCCCTGCGATCATCACACTATCAATATTGGCGAGCGATGTTTGCATTACCACCGTACTCACAGGATTATGCACTGGTTGCATGTTCAGATCATCGGCTCTAATCATCACTAGATCAGCTTGCTTACCCACTTTTAACGTGCCAATTCTGTCCAACGCTTTCAACATACGCGCGCCTTCAATCGTCACCCATGAAAGCGCTTCTAGGGTAGTAATGGTTGACGTGGGCGGGATGCTGCCATGCTTTTCGCGAAAGGCAAAATTATCTAAAGTGCGCTGCATACCTAAAGCCACTCTGGCTTGGCTCAACATATCGCCACTCAATACAGATTCCAAGTCGACGCCCAAGGAAGGTGCTTTACCAAATGCCTTTAATCGCCCCGTAATCGGGTGTCCGTGGCCTTGCGACATTTCATTTTCTGCTGCTGCCGAAAAAGAAATGCCAAGGTCACAAAAGCGCTTCAGTTGCTCATCATTTAGCGCATGACCGTGAACGATATTGACGTGGTCCCCCAGCAAACCCTCCGCCTCTAATCGCTGCCAACCGTTCGGCGTACGTGCTGGCCCACCACCTTGATGCAAGGACGCAATAATTCCGAGCTCTTCGGCCATTCGAAAATCATGCAAAGCGACTTCCATCGTTGAATAGTGTGGCCCAAGAATGGCCGCGTGAATATTCAATAATGGGTTGCCCTTATGCTTAGCAATCAGTCGCTCGATTTCTGCACGCGGATGCGGCACTTCCCAAAAAGGTTTTTCGCCGGGCTTTGGGTCTGGCTTGGGTGTGCCATGAAAAAACGCGGCTCGAATGCCGCTTTCCAGCAAGCCTGCAATGGCGGCATCGTTATGCTCTGATGTTCGATTGTTATGGCACCAGTCACCCAAAGTAGTGGTGCCACAATTGATTTGATTCAACGCACCAACTAGGGTTGCAATATGCAAATCTTCTGGATTAAACACAGTTGCCAGGCCCGCATGCATTTTCTGGAAATATTCCAGTAGCGTCCAATTCGCGGCAACGCCCCGCAAGGCTGTTTGCCAAGTATGCATATGAGCATTGATCAAGCCAGGAATCACAATGTAGCCCGTTCCGTCAACCGTCTCAGCACCATTGGCGGATTGCCCAACATCGATCGCAGAGATGTCATCACCACTGATTAAGACATCGGCGTTCCTTAGAACACCCTCGGCCTCCATCGTGATGACGGTGGCATTGCGAATAAGCGTTGACGCCATCTTATCTTTCTATGCTTCGCTCAAACCGTCGCTCAACGTCACGTTTTCAGATTTCATTTCAAGCCCTGCATCTTTTGCCGTTTCTAGCAATAAGGCTGCAAAGTCGATATCGTCATAACCACGGCCTACCATACGGGCAACCGATTCTCTAGTCGCAGCAGCCGCTGGCATCGGCACCCCGTAGGCCTTAGCCGCACCCAAACCTAAGTCCATATCTTTTAACAAAAGCTTCGGTGTAAATGTCACTTGATCGAAAGTTAGGTTCGTCAGCATTGGCGTTTTGTAACGGGTATACATGGAACCCAAAACAGAATCATTAATGCTTTCCAAGAATAAATGCCTTGGAATGCCAGCCTTCTCAGCCATCACTGTAATTTCGCAAAGGTTTTGAATTACTACACCAAACATCGTGTTGTGCGCAATCTTCCACACGCGCGCTAATTCACCTTCTCCAACCCACATCACTTTGCGGCCCATGGCTTGAAGATAAGGTTCAACTTCTGTGTATAACGCTTTCGGGCCTGACGCCACGATCAACAACTTACCGGCCTTTGCAACCTTCGCATTGCCTGACACCGGCGCACACAAATAAGCAATACCAATGGCTTCTAGTTTTACGCGAATTTCCGCAGAACCTTCCTGCGAGATCGATGAACTATCGACCACAACACGCGGCTTCGAAGTACCTGTTACTAAGCCACCGTTGCCGAAAAGCACTTCCTTTAAATCATCGGTGGTCGACACCATGGTGAACACAAAATCACAACTAGCGAGGTTCAGTTTCGAGTCAACCAGCTTTGCGCCATACTCAACCAAGGGTTCCGCTTTGCTCCGCGTGCGATTCCACACTTGGGCAGCATGCCCTGCTTTCATCAAGCGTTTTACCATGGCCTCCCCCATGCGCCCTAAACCGATCCAACCAATACTATGTGCCATCGAAATTCCTAGTGAAAATGAATTGCGCGAATCGTACCGCGATTTGTTAAGGGCTTCGTGCTAAGCCCCATTTCAACGAGGTGTTGGTAATGCCGAACCACGCACTATCGACCCACAACTTGGAAATCTCCGAAAAATCAATTCCGCCAGTACTAGCAATCATGATTTATCGCAGCATTTGAGTCAGTACACATTTGCCAAAAAACAAGGCACAATGGGTCGACAAACATTCGAATTCAAAAATATTTTCGAGGAGACAATTATGACAACTTCCAATCAACGCCGTAAGGTTTTGGCAGGTGCAAGCGCCCTTGGTGCAGCTGCTGTTTTACCTAATGTGGCTCGAGCACAAGCGGCTTGGCCAAATCGCCCAGTCACCATTATTTGCCCTTGGGGTGCTGGTGGCGGTACCGATGCTACAGCCCGTATCATCGCCAACCTTATGGAAAAAGATCTTGGCCAACCGTTCAACGTAGTGAACCGTACGGGTGGTTCGGGTGTCGTAGGGCATTCAGCCATAGCGACGGCACCGGCCGATGGATACACACTTGGCATGATTACCGTCGAGATTTCAATGATGCATTGGCAAAAGCTCACTGAACTCAACCCCACAAGCTACACACCGTTGGCATTGATGAACGAAGATCCTCCTGGAGTCACTGTTAGCTCGCAATCGCCATATGCCAACATCAAAGCACTATCGGACGCGATCAAAGCGTCACCGCCGGGTAAGTTCAAGGCGTCAGGTACTGGCCAAGGCGGCATTTGGCACCTTGCATTGATTGGCTGGTTACAAGCCATGGGCCTAAAGCCTGACCATGTCGCCTGGGTACCTTCGAACGGCGCTGGGCCTGCAATGCAAGATTTAGCCGCCAACGGGCTTGATGTAGTCACTTGTTCGATTCCAGAAGCCCGCGCACTTGTTGAAGCTGGCCGCGCTAAGAGTTTGGCGATTATGGCTGCAGAACGTAACCCACTATTCCCGAATGTCCCAACGCTAAAAGAAGCCGCAGGCATCGATTACTCAGTCGGCGCATGGCGTGGTATTGCTGGTCCGAAAGGCTTACCGGCCGACGTGGCAACGAAGGTCGTTGCATCACTTCGCAAAGCTTACGACTCCAAAGAGTTTAAAGACTTTATGGCAAGCCGTGGCTTTGGTGTGCGTTGGGCAGACCCTGCGGGTTTCGCACAATTCATGGCTAATGGCGACAAGGCAATGGGCGTGGCGATGACGGCCGCTGGGTTAGCAAAAAGCTAGTCGGAACTTCTCATGAAAGTATCAGATCGAATCACGGGCTTGATGCTCGTGATACTCGGTGGTTTTGTGTATTGGGGAGGCTCCAAGCTTCCCCCTGTACCTGGCCAACAGGTAGGCCCAGATGTTTTTCCTATGGTGATTGGCGCAGCGCTTGTAATTTGCGGGCTGCTGATCGCATTTGGCATAGGGCGAACATTTGAGGAAGATGAAAAAGTCGTCCTCGATGAAAACGGAAATGTCGCCGAGGCGCAGGCAATTGCAATACCACAGACCCGACTAGAAACATTTCTTGGTGGAGGCTGGAAAATTCTTGTGCCACCTACCGCTTTATTTTTCTATTACTTCGCGTCCGAAAAGCTCGGCTTCTGGATCACCGCTGCACTGATGATCTTCGCGCTCGCCAAAAGCCAAGGCGCAAGTTTGAAGGCAACACTGGCCCTAACCTTAATAGCACCGGCAGTCGTACATTTGATATTTTTCAAACTACTGCGCGTACCACTGCCACTCGGCTTCTTAAAATTCCCTTGGGCCTAAATTTGTGAATAGTCTTGTAGAAGGTTTTTGGATGGTGATGCAGTTCGATGTCCTGCTCACAATCTTGGTGGCTTCGATTTACGGTTTAGTGGTGGGCGCCTTACCCGGCTTATCCGCCACCATGGCAACCGCTCTGCTCGTACCAGTCACTTTTTACATGTCGCCAATCGCCGCGATTTCAGCGATTATCGCTGCATCCGCCATGGCTATTTTCTCGGGCGACATTCCTGGTTGCTTACTACGCATTCCGGGTACTCCCGCATCAGCAGCCTATACCGACGAAGCCTTTGCCATGACTCGCAAAGGCCAGCCCGAACTGGCGCTTGGCATCTGCCTTTGGTTCTCGGCCATCGGCGGCATTATCGGCACAATTTCGTTGATCGCTCTTGCCCCCGCCTTAGCAGAAATGGCCTTTAGCTTTTCCACCTATGAATATTTTTGGTTGGCACTTTTAGGCTTGATGTGCGCGACCATGGTAGCGCGATCTTCCCCAATCAAAGCCATCGCAGCAATGTTCTTAGGCTTGCTGATTACCTGCGTCGGCATCGAGAACCCAGCAGGTGCACAACGCTTTACATTTGGCATGGCAGACCTGTTGGGTGGTATCGAAATCATTCCGGTTTTAGTCGGTGTATTCGCAGTATCTGAAGTGATGCGTGCCTATACTGCCCAAGATGTACCTGTCATTCCACCGCGCAAGTTTGGCAGCATTTTGAAGGGCCAATGGGCGCTCACCAAATCGCATCCCAAGCAACAAATTCGTGGCAATATTGTTGGCATCATCATAGGCGTGCTTCCAGGTGCCGGGGCCGATATGGCCGCGTGGATTAGTTATGCAATGTCCAAACGCTTCTCGAAAACGCCTGAAAAATTTGGTACCGGGCACCCTGAGGGCCTGATCGAAGCGGGTGCCAGTAACAACGCAAGCTTAGCCTCTGGTTGGGTGCCATCGCTATTGTTTGGCATCCCCGGCGACACGATTACCGCCATCGCCATCGGTGTGCTGTACATGAAGGGCCTAAACCCAGGGCCAACTTTGTTTACCGAAAAAGCATCGAGCATGTATGCGCTCTACATTGTGTTCATGCTCTCCAACATTATTATGATTCCCCTTGGCATCATGATGATCCGAGCATCTAGATATGTGCTCTTCGTTCCGCGTTCAATGGTCATGCCAGTCATTGTTCTGCTTTGCGCAGTTGGCTCATTCGCCACGGGTAACAACTTAGCGTTAGTGTTTACCGTCGCCGTGTTTGGCCTCATCGGCTACTTTATGGATAAGAACGGTTTTCCCGTTGCAGCGCTGGTCCTAGGAGCGGTAATGGGTACGATGGTAGAGCAGAACTTTGTCACATCGTTGATTAAATCGGATGGCAGTTTGCTGCCTTTCTTCAGCCGACCGGTTGCGTCGGTTCTTGCCGCAATGACATTCTTAGCGATTCTTTGGCCGCTGGGGGTTTGGTTGAAAAAGAAGGTTTAACAGGAAGTTTTGTACAATATGATTTTTAAAATGTCATATTGTACAAAAATGACTTCCGTTATAACTAGCTATCTACCACGCCAAGTGGAAGCAGTAGTTCTTCGTTTGAGCTTAGGTTTCCCCGTTGTGGCATTAACTGGGCCGCGTCAATCGGGCAAGACTACTTTGGCACGCCATCTTTTTGCAAATAAGCCGTACCTGAGTCTTGAAAACTTGCAGGAAAGGCGGGCTGCTTTAGCCGATCCAGTAAGTTTTTTTAATCGCTTTCCAGACGGTGCCATTCTCGATGAAATTCAAAGAGCACCGGAATTATTGTCTTACCTACAAGGTGTAGTCGACGAGAGACGAATAATGGGCCAGTTCATTATTACCGGCTCACAGCAGTTCGGACTAATTGCTGCTATAAGCCAATCTCTGGCCGGTAGGGTTGGTTTTATCGAACTACTCCCTTTGTGCTTATCTGAGATAAAGCAAGCCAAACCAACGCCCATTGAAGATTTGAATAACCTCATGTTCGTTGGTACGTATCCCGCACTTTACGATCCAGCGCGCAGCTCTACCTTGACGCCTAGCGACTGGCACCGCGCTTATATTTCAACCTATATCGAACGCGATGTGCGACAAGTCTTAGGCATTCGTGATTTGGCCAGTTTTGAGCGCTTTGTCCTTCTGTGCGCGGCTCGCAGTGGTCAGTTATTAAACATCCAATCACTGGGCATAGATTGCGGCATAAGCACAACTACAGCACGGCAATGGCTAAGTGTATTGGAAGCTAGCTATGTGATTCGCATGCTGCAGCCGTGGCATGAGAACTTCGGTAAGCGTTTAGTGAAAATGCCGAAGCTATATTTTTTAGACACCGGGTTACTTTGCCAATTGCTGCGCATCGACAGCCCCGCAACCTTAGCCACTCACGCAATGCGAGGGGCTGTATTCGAAACTTGGGCTATTTCAGAAACATTAAAGTATCGATTAAACCGAGGCCTGAACCCTGATATATATTTCTGGCGCGACAACCACGGCGTAGAAATCGATTTGGTTTATCCGCACGAGGGAAAGCTTTACCCGGTTGAATTAAAGTCCGGCGCAAGTTTTAGCACCGATTGGCTTGCCAACGGCAATAAGTTTGAGCGCTTTGCCGGTGAGCGCAGCGGTGCAGGTGTTGTTGTGTACGGCGGCAAGGAAAGCTTCGGAATTCTGGGACAACAGGTAATGTCTTGGAGGGATTTTTGATCTAGGGTATTCTCAACCAAGTCTTTATGCAAACATCCACCACGACTAACACCCTACATGACTTCGATACGAATCTCTCCACAAGCCCAAGCTAAAGGCTTCATCCCAGAGCGCCTTGCACGCATTGCACCGTTCCTACAAACAAACTATATCGATACAGGCCGCCTGCCTTGCGCCCAGCTTTTAGTCGCGCGCGGCGGCGAAGCTATCTACGAATGCAGTATTGGGCATATGGGTATAGAGGAAAAGAAGCCCTTAATAGAAGATGCCATCTTTCGAATTTACTCAATGACCAAGCCACTTACAACCGCGGCTTTCATGATACTAGTAGAAGAAGGCCGCGTCGCACTTGACGAGCCTGTTGCTCGATACATCCCCGAATTTGCAGATCTCGAAGTTTATGTAAGCGGCAAATTGGGCAGCTTTAAAACCCGGCCGGTTGATCGACCCATGATCATTCTCGATTTGCTACGCCATACCGCCGGACTAACGTACGGCTTTCAGGCACGAACCGAGGTAGATGCGGCTTATCGCGCGCTCGATATTGGCGGGGTGAATCGTAACGGCAGTTTGCAGACGATGATTGAAGCCCTAGCCACGCTACCGCTTGATTTTTCGCCTGGTTCGGCTTGGAACTATAGCGTTAGCACCGATGTATTGGGTTACCTCCTAGGTAAGGTTTCTGGGCAAAGTTTCGAGTCGTTCTTGCAAGATCGTTTGCTCACTCCACTCGGTATGAACGACACACATTTTCAATTGCCAAAAAGCAAGATTGATCGATTTACGAATTGCTATGTAGCCACACAAGAAGGTGGTATGAAGCTTGTAGACGCCGCAGCATCAAGCGCTTACCTCGCGCCCGCCGAAATGGTTTCAGGAGGTGGCGGCTTGGTGTCGACTACGAGTGATTACTTTGCCTTTTGCAAAATGATGAACCAAGGCGGCCATCTCGATGGAAAGCGTTACCTTGGTCGAAAGACAATCGAGTTAATGCAGAGTAATCATTTGCCGGGTGGCAAAGATATTCCTCAGCTATCTGTATCAATGTTCTCCGAGGCAATTTTTAATGGCATTGGCTTCGGGCTTGGTTTTTCTGTTGTAACAGACCCTGCTAAAACCATGATTCCCGGCAGCGTCGGTGAAGCCGCTTGGGGCGGCATGGCCAGCACCGCATTTTGGCTAGACCCGAAGGAAGATTTATTTGCGATTTTCATGACGCAATTAATGCCATCGAGCACTTATCAGGTAAGGCGGCAATTGCGGACTATGGTTTACTCGGCGCTTTGGTAAATATATGGAAGGACGTCATTTGACCAGATCGCCAAGCTTAAGCGCCAAGTCCCCACCTGAAGTCTTTTTAGACCTTGACTGTATTTGCGATCAGTCGTGACTAGAGTCATCCCATTTGTTAGCCTCCAAAAACACAGACTTTAAAGATGGCCAACTTAGCTTCAACCTGGGTAATTAATCAATTTGATTTGGATTGCGTTAAACGGGAGAGAACTCCACATGCAGAGATAGATACGCTGCTACAACCAGTAAGCGAAAGACCACCCAAGAGGATTATTGCCGAATAATCAGGTTGAATTAATGCTCAAAGCCACCGCCCGCTATTTTGGCTCATATTTTCCAAACTCATAACTTCTTCCTTTGGCTTGAAGTTCATATAGCGCTTCTTCCCATGTGAGTTCGCGAGAACTTGAAGGCCGCTCAAAGCGATAGAACCGGGCAGACACCAGTGTTGGAATTCCAGCCTTCATAGCTCTGGTGTGTATTTCTGAACTCACAAAGGCAGCTCGTGCACTTTCGTCTTTCCAATAAGTCATTGTCCAGACCTCGTTTCCTAATAACTTGGTTCGTACCCGATAACCGACTAAACCAGGTTGCCGAGATAAGCTCGCAATAATTTGGTCAACATATCTATCGAAAAGTGATCGACCCTCATCTTTTACAATTGCATGTGTCACAGAAACAATGACAGTACCATCGGGTGACAAGCTAGACATTGATCGATAAGGAGTTGAAACAGCACAGCCGCTAAAAATTAGGACGAGTAAAAAGTACTTCAACAATACGAATAGGTAACTAGCTTTCAAATCCATTCTTCCATCCCCTTATAACGATAACCTAGGAAAAAAAAGGCACACCTCTTAATGCTTGAACCATTGTTCCGATCACTAGAACTAGACCTAAGACAACGGTACTCCACACCCACAAAGACGCTTTATTGGGCTGAATACGATCTGCCAATAGACCAATAAGCGGTAAGACTTGAATCGAGTGCGTCGCGAAAAAATGCGGAACCCTTAAATCACCACCCGTGGTAGACCAACCAAAGATTGGTATCCCACCACTGTCGTTTCGAATGCCACCAACCCAATGCCCCGGTCCCGCTACGACACCTGAAGCTAGCGGTGCTGTGATAATCAAGGTGAGAATACTGCCACCCAACAAACCTAAAATCGCTCCGAGCCATAGCCCTTTAGAAATGCCTTGTTTTGGATATCGCCAAATAAGCCACCCAACCCAAGCGGTCGCTACCATCATGATGACGGCCGCCCCTCCCATCAACCCATAGTACAAAATAGTTTCAAGTGGAGTTTCAAAATTGAAATGAGAGTCTCGTCCACGTGCCGCCTGCAACGTGATGTAGAACACTTCGATGACTGACGCAAATCCACCAATACGCAGAGGCCACAACAGAGTTGAACTGTTCTGCGTACCATGATCGATATAGACGACTAACCACGTGACAGTTAACCAGTGCAGCGCGAACGAGGATTGAAATTTGACAGGCTTTACCCATACATTGATGCCGTTCAAGATGCGTGAGTCCATTATGCATGCGAAAACACTTGGCACGACAAGCACGCCACAAAGTAAGGCAGCAGTTAACGCAATGAACGTTGCATCATTTTTAAAAGAATTTTTCATTGCATCGATCCGCTAACTTTGTCATTTTCTGGGAGGGTAGTTACACGCTCAACGTTTTCGGTCGTTGCGGCAAAGGCAACAATGGAAAACATGAATAAGCCAATTGGCCCAAACATAAATGTCGTAACAAGGATAGGAGCTTGCAGCCAACGTGACATCAACATTATGTCGGCACGTTGTGCAATCCATAATCCAACAAAAAGATCAAAGGCTAGGTAATGAATCCAGCCAGCCAGTGCTATTTCCCGAGACTCAAATAGTTTTTGCACTGCACCCAAGGAGAAAAATCCGCCACCGGTTACACCAAAAAAGTAAACCTGAATCAACGCGCAATAAAGTAGGCACAACACAAACAAAATAAAACCCTGAATCGTGCGCCTAAACACCCTTTTCCGAGGCATTGTGATGAGGACAATCCAAGAAAGTAACGCCATCGTATTCACCAAAGAAAACGCTGCATCCAGTGGTAATTTGCCGAACTCCATAATTCAAAACTCTCGCTGCATAGTTTGGTAGTAAAGCATCTGACAAAAACAATTTTTCCAGTGATCCCAGATGAAATTTCCCAAATTCACTCTTGATGTTGACAGTGTCTACAATGATAAATTAGTATTGTAGTCACTGTCAACAATCTGTTGAAGACCCAATTTTTTATCTCACCATATTTTTGGATTCCACCATGCGTTTTCTTAGTAAGTTTCTTAAGATTCCAACAGCTCCTAGAAAAGTGGGCTCGATTGCTGTTTGGGTAGTCTTTGGCGTGCCATTAATTTGTAATAGCGCAGAACTCGTCGTCAAGGTTGCAGGAGTTTCCCAGCCACTCGGGCAAATTGGTTGCAGTTTATTTGCAACTCCCAACGGCTTCCCGATGGATACAAGTACAGCGCGATCTCAATGGCAGCCTGCGGACGCTAAGGGGGTTACCTGTCGATTTTCGGATTTATCCGCTGGCAAATACGCTGTTTCTGTGGGACATGACTTAAACGGAAACCAGAAAGTTGATACCAACTTTATAGGTATGCCGACCGAACAATGGGGCGTTTCAAATAACGTTCGTCCTTCGCTTAGAGCACCTCGTTACGACGAAGCTGTGTTCTAAATTGGGCCAGATGCGAATGAGGTAAATCTTGAAATTAGGGTTGCAAAGTAAGTACACCAAAACAAGAAAATGACCTGATAGCGTTTCTGCTGTAGCATGCCGCTCAAGAGCGATTTACACAGCAGGATTGATGCCTAAAACTAAAGATCAACATGAGTCCCTTTCACTGAAGGAAGCATGCGTGCAAGCGGCGCACGAATTCATTGCTGAGCATGGACTAGAACGCTTGAGCATGAGGGAGGTTGCGCGTCGGCTCGGTGTATCACACCAAGCACCCTATAAACATTATGCGAGTCGCGATTACCTTCTCGCGGAAGTGATCAAACGTTGCTTCGAAAATTTTGGGAACTACCTAGACTCGAGAGAGACATTTGAAGATCCAGAAGCTGACCTTAGATCACTAGGTAAACGCTATTTCGCCTATTCAGCGACGCACCCGCTGGAGTATCGATTGATGTTCGGTACACCTTGGCCAGAGCCAGCAGTACACACTGCTCTTGTAGAAAATGCCGTTCGAGCATTTGACGTTCTGAGAGGTGTTCTGCGTCGTATGTACGGAGATAGCGCTTCAATGCGGACTAAGGTTGATCTAGATGCGATGTATATATGGTCAAACATGCACGGCTTAGCAACAATCAGGCAATCCAATGTGATGGAACACTTAAAGTTAGCACCAAAAGTGAGTTCGACAGCTACTGACCACATCATGAACATGATGTCGTTGTCGATTAAGGCTTCCGCTGGATAATGCTAGCATTTCACATCAAACCGGGATAAGAACCGCCATCAAGTTGCAAATTCTGGCCAGATATAAAACCCGCTTGCGAACTGCATAAAAACACACAAGCATCGGCAAATTCTTGCGGTGTGCCAAAACGTTTTGCAGCGATCGTATCCGAGAACCGCTTACGCGCCTCTTCACGAGTAATTTGATCAGTTTTCATGAGTCGCTCGACCAGGAACTCCTGCCGTGGCGTATCAATTCTTTCTGGCAATAGGTTGTTAATTGTGACGTTGTCGGCAGCAACATCGAGTGACATTGATTTACTAAAGGCAGTTAAGCCAGTACGAGCAGAGGTCGACAACGCCTGGTGCGGCCGTGGGCTTTTAACCATGGCAGATGTGATGTTCACGATGCGTCCGAATTTACGCTCGCGCATACCGGGTAAGAACCCTCTAATAAGAAGAATAGGGGCCAACATGTTTGATTCCAAAGCGCGAATCCAAGTGTCGTGATCCCAATCCGCTAGCTTTCCAGGCATTGCCCCTGCATTATTATTAACCAATATACTCAGCGTTGGACAACTGTCGAAAAGCGTTTGTCGACCGGCCTCAGTCGTGATGTCAGCAACTATCGCTTGAACAGTTGCTCCGGTTTCTCCCAATATCGAAGCGCGAGCTTTATCCAAGCGACCTTGATCGCGCCCATTAATAAATACCTGTGCCCCCTCCCGTGCGAGTGCACTCGCACAAGCAAGCCCTAATCCCTGAGATGATGCGCATACCAGCGCCATTTTGTCTTTTATGCGTAAATCCATTTGCTTTTCTTTATGAGACGTTTTTTACAAAATAGGAACTTTGTCTATTAATATTGCGCCTATTTGGCGATCAAGAATGCGCAGGCAACACCATCCCCCTACATTCCCCAAACCCAATCCGTACCGCCCCCTGCCTCTCACACCAGCCGCGTAGCGTCACAGCGTCGCCATCATGCAAAAACGCTCTTTGCTCACCGGTATTTTGCAAAGTAATCGGCTCTCGCCCACCTTTGCTTAACTCAACAATTGCGCCTGCTTCATTCGCCGTTGGACCAGAAACGGTGCCAGTACCTAGTAAATCTCCTGCTTGCATATTGCAACCGCCTACAGTGTGTTGCGCCAGCATTTGGGCAATCGTCCAATATTGGTGTTTAAAACTTGTTTTAGTGACTAGGCTAGGCGCAACGCCTTTGCTTCGATGCATATCGCTTTCAATCGTGACTTCAAGTTGCACATCTATCGTGCCTTGTTTGCGGTTCTTAGCGTGCTCTAAATAGCTCAAGGGTTGCGGCTCCTCTGACGGCCTGTCGAACGGCAGGCGGAACGGTTCTAACGCTTCCATGGTGACAATCCACGGCGAAATAGTGGTGCAAAAGTTCTTGCCCAAGAATGGGCCTAACGGTGCCATTTCCCAGAATTGATGATCACGTGCCGACCAATCGTTTAGTAAACACATACCGAAGATATGTTCTTCTGCATTGGCTAAACTGATCGGATGCCCTTGTTTATTTCCGTGCCCAACAAAGAAGCCCATTTCGAGTTCGAAATCGAGTCTTGCACAGGGGCCGTAAGTTGGCGATGCAGCGCCCGGTGCCATGGCTTGCCCCCATGGGCGATGGAAGTCATAACCGCTAATGGCTACGCTTGATGCCCTGCCGTGATAAGCAATTGGTATCCACTGAAAATTCGGTGTGAGCGGGTTTTCGGGAAAGAGTAGCCGACCAACGTTTCGCGCATGATGAATCGAAGTGTAAAAGTCGGTGTAATCGCCGATGGCAGTCGGCAAGCTGTACTCAACGTGTGCAAGAGGCATCAAGCATGGCCGTACCTGTGAACGCACGCCTTCAGTCGCATCATTTTCTAACAACGCGAATAACGCATGTCTTAACGCATGCCAGCTTGTTGGGCCCATATTCATAAAGGCATTGAGAGTCGATTGGGAAGCAGCTACCAAAGCTAGCTTAGCAGCGCCTTCGTGAACAAGAGCGGCCTTCAACAATGCGGCAAGGTCAAGCACCTGATCATGAATCGCCACACCACCACGAAAAATTTCGTGACTGCCTTTACGACGAAAAACGGCTAACGGAAGGTTTTGAATCGGAAAATCAAACGCTGCCTCAGCTGCAACCGATGGAGGTAAAACCCAAGAGGCTGCGGCAGGGTCGTGTGTATGGTTCATCATGATGCGGCCATCAACGCATCATCAAAGATCGCCACGGCGCGCGTCCACCCCGCCGATGCACCACGAATTTTGTGCGGAAAGCAGCTAATGAAAAAGCCACTGGGTGGCAGCACTTCAAGGTTGTGCAGTTTTTCTAGATGGCAGTAGCCAATATCGCGGCCGGCTTTATGGCCTTCCCAAATCAAACTGGCATCTTTCGATTCGCCATACTTCTTGGCAGTGTGTACGAATGGCGCATCCCAGCTCCAACCATCGGTGCCAGTTAACCGCACGCCGCGCTCAAGCAGGTGCATAGTGGCCTCATACCCCATGCCTGAACCGGCAGACACATAATCAGGGTTGCCGTAACGCTTGCCGGCGCTGGTGTTGACCACCACAATCTCTAGCGGCTTCAATGTGTGATTTATGCGTTTCAATTCAGCCTCAACGTCTTTGGCGGTAACCACATAACCATCTTGGAAATGACGAAAATCTAACTTCACCGCAGGCTGAAAACACCATTCAAGAGGAACATCATGAATCGCAATCGCTGGTTTCTTTTCTCCAAGCGCATTATCCATGGTGCTATGGAAATGATAAGGCGCATCAAGGTGTGTACCGTTGTGCGTTGATAAACTCACCGTTTCAACCGCCCAACCTTCACCATCTGGCAGATCGCTTTTTTTCAAGCCGGGAAAGAAGGGTTCGATTTGTTCATAGGTATTTTCATGGGTGAAGTACTCAATCTTCGGCGCAAACGCGGGCGGATCTGAAAGCACATCGTTTTCAAGAAAAATGGATAAGTCGACAAACTTGCGTGGCATGGTGATCTCCTATTTTTATGGCGAATTGCTATGATTTACGGTCGTTGATACTTCAAATATTTACGCTCTGCGAGCGACAAAATAGCGTTACTAATAAAACCTATCATTCCCAACAAAGCGATTCCGGCAAATAGTTCACTTGCACGAAATGAGCGTGCAGCAAGCAATATCGCCTGGCCTAGCCCTGATTGCGAGGCCAGCATTTCGCCAACAACCGAAACAATCAATGCTACCGTCATCGCCAATCGCATGGCTGAAAGAATGTCAGGTAGCGCATTGGGCAAGCCGATTTTGATTAAAAACTGCATGCGCGTGAGTTGCAATGCTGCTGACACCTCGTTCAGTCGAGCATGCACATTGGCAATACCGTGGATAGTCGCTAGTAGCACAGGCCACATCGAACCAAAGGCCACAACAGAAAGCACCATGGTTGGTGACAGGCCAAAAATAGCGATGGCTAACGGCATAACTGCTGAAGCAGGTAGCGGTCGAACAAATTCCAGGGTCGGTTGTATCCAAGCTCTCGCGCGTGCAGATGTGCCAATTAAGGCGCCTAGGCCAACGCCAATCAAACACGCTAGGCCCCAACCCAGAATCATCCTTACAACCGTCGATGCTGTAAACTGCGCCAAATCGCCGCTAGTTAAACCTTCATGCAAACTGCCGAGAGTCGCTTCAGGTGTGGGTAAGAATACCTTACTCACCCATTGCTGATGGCTAGCTAACCACCACAGGGCAATTAAACCAAACAGCATGCCGATTGATTCGAGCCCCCTTCGTATCATGTCACTCTCGATTGCAGCTTCAGTGCAGCAACGTTGATCGCAAACCCGACGGCACCAATCCAAAACAACCAGGCCAACATCAGCGCCGGCTCGAGACTTTGCTGCGCGTAAATAATCGCGTACCCCATTCCATGCGGGTTTGCGGCGATCTCAACAGTTACTGCTACAACTAAAGCGATAGCAACACCAAGGCGTAAAGCGACGAACAATCGAGGCACGATTGCAGGCAACACAATTTTAAAAAACTGTTGGCGCTGCGAAAGCTGCAAGGCTCGTGCAACTTCTAGCAAGCAGGGTTCGACTTGTTGAACCGCAGCTTGAGTCAATATTAGAATTGGCCAAAAACAGGCAAAAGCGACCACACTAATTTCTAATCGAAACCCAAAGCCAAACACCAACATTGCTAATGGAATGAGAGCCACCGAAGGAATTGGGCGCAGCACTTCAACACTTAAAAAGCTCATACTCGCTGCGCGTTTCGATAAACCAAGTAGAGTTCCGAATAGCACCCCAAGCAAAAAGCCAATAGCTAACCCGGCGGCCGCGCTGCCCAAAGTAAAGGCTGTAGAAGCTATAAGTGAGCCATCGGCTACGGCCTTGAAAAGCGCCAGTATCGCAGCGCTGGGTGCCGCCAGTGAATCGCTATTTTTTCCAATCGTTCTTGCCCACAGCTCCAAGGCTCCCAACAGCGCGAGAGGCAAAGCAAATGGCCGCAACCACAACATTAATGATGCCCCAGATATTGATACAACTCGCGGCGTAAGCGCAGAAACTCCGGGTGTTCTCGCGTTTCAAGTTGGTTACGCGGCCTAGGCATGTTGACGTCAATCACGGCGGCAACGCTAGGCTTTTCAAGCGTGGGGCCAGTGCGTAATGCAACGACCCTGTCACCTAAATAGATCGCTTCATCTAGATCATGGGTAACAAACATCACCGTTAAGCCCTGCTGTTTTACCAAGCGAGCCAACTCATCTTGCAGGCCTTCACGGGTCATTGCATCCAGCGCGCCGAAGGGTTCATCCATCAACATCACTGAAGGCGATTGGGCTAAGCACCGAGCAATCTGTACCCTCTGCTGCATGCCACCCGACAGCTGCGCGGGGAACTTATTGGCATGGTCCGATAGCCCTACCACTGCCAGCACCTCACTAATTTTCTTCGCTCGGTCAGCCACCGGAGTTGCCGCAGCTTCAAGCGCCAAGCTCACATTCGCGCTCACCGTTCGCCATGGCAGAAGCGCTCTGCCGTAGTCCTGAAATACAAATGCCACATCCCTTGACGGTTGGGTAATTGCCTTACCAGCGCGCAGTACTTGGCCCTTGGTCGGCTTGATGAAACCAGCAGCAGATCGTAACAAGGTAGTTTTGCCACAGCCTGATGGGCCAATGATGCAAACAAACTCGCCTTGCACAATCGATAGGCAGGTGGGTGAGAGTATTTCCCGTCCACCTAAGTGAATAGCCACTTCATCGAAGCGTACCAACTCGTTGCTAACCCCCATGCAACACTTACTTGGCGATCAAGGTGGCAACCGCTGGTGTCCCTTTCAACATCTCCTGATCTTTCATCATTGCCACCCAAAAATTAAGCTGCTTCTCTGTCACGATCGGGCCCGGTGGCGAAAGCTGTACTTTAGCAATGACCTCGGGCGGTAACTTTATGTACTTGCCGATATGCTCCCTAACCTTGGTGTCGTTCGCGGGCTTCTTCATGAAGGCCGCAGCCTCAACGAGTGAATCACGAAAAGCCTTTGCGGCCGCAGCATTCTTTTGTACCCATTCGCGTTTAGCGGAATAGACAATTGTTGGGTTACCTTCTTCAAGAAAAGTGCTGTAGTAAGCGGCAACATAACCATTGCCACTTTCTAGAATACGGTTCATGAAAGGGTCTGCTGTGACCACAGCATCAATCGAGCCACCTCTGAGTAAATCGCCATGTTGAGGGAACGAGGCTTCGATAAAGTTCACTTTTCTGTAATCAACGCCCGACTGCTTTAGCCAAGCGCGAAAAGTGACATGCAAGAAGGCCCCTAAACCAGGGACACCAATTTTTTTACCCACGCAATCTTGCGCAGTTCGAATACCTGAACCAGCTTTTGCAACTAAACCAAATGCAGTAATTGATTTAGAAGTTATACCCGCACCTGCGACCACCACATGATCTAAGCCACCATCAACGCCTTGCAAAAACACACTAGGAGTCGGGCCACCCATCTGTAATGAATCCGATTGAATCGCCGCAGGAATGGTCGAGTTCAATGGGATGAACTTCATCTCAACATCTAGGCCACGCTTACTAAAGTAACCCTCTTCCTTGGCGACAAACGCACTAGTGAAGTCGGTAACAGCGGTAAAACCACATATGATCTTTGTGGATTGCGCGTTAGCAATCGACGGTAAAACCGCCATTGGCATGCTGATGGCTAAGCCACCTCCTGCAATTGATGCAATAGCCGAACGACGATTCTTTGATATCAATGTTCTCATCCCAAGTCTCCTAGTTTTTACTGCCGTGGTTTTGTAACCTTTATTGACGTTGGAAGCGCGGCATTTATGCCACCAACGATAAATTGAATCAATAAATCTCTAGCGCTCGCTTCTGCCATTACTGCTTGCCCTCGAGAGAGACGCTCAATACGCGAATCACTTAAATGATGTAGCAGTGCACCTAACGAAAATTGATAAGACCAGCTTACCTGCACGCGTGACGCATGGGGAAGTATATGGTGAATAGCATCAATAAAGGCATGAGCTAACGGATCGAAATATTTGCGCAGTACCTTATCCGTCTCTGGCGTGGCGTTATAAAGCTCTCTCGCGACAAGCAATGCGTAATACTCACCTTCCGAACTGGCACGCATCTTCAAAACCGGATCGATGAATGCTTCAATAATGCGTGTCAAAGAACCTTCGTCAACTTTTACGGCCCGAACTGCTTCTAACTGCGATAGGCGCTCATCAATGGTTGCGTTCCAGCGCTCAAAAATAGCGAGGAATAGCGAATGTTTGGGACCATAGTAATAACCCACTAACGCTAAAGGCACATCTGCTTCGCGGGCAATCTCGCGAATCGTTACCCGTGCGTACCCTCTTTCAGCGAACAGTTTTTCCGCAGCCAAAAGAATAGCGATTTGCTTGTCCGAAGTTTTTACGGGCATATCCATCAATTTATTGTACGCATGTACAAGAACTTTGTACAAGTGTTCAATCAAAAGAATTTTGTTATCAATCTGAGATACTCAGCGGCCTGTTTGTGACCGGATCGACATGTTTTCGATCCCATCTTGAAACCTTCAAATGCGTATGGAAGTTCTGCAAGCCTTGACTAAACCTCATCAGCAACACATCAGCTGAATTTGTTAAAGCACTAACCTACGTTCCAAACCAACTTACTGAAAGAATCATCATGAAATCAACATTCGCAACAATCGCTACAGCAATCGCACTCTCAGCAGGCTTCGCATCAGTTTCCGCTTCGGCCAACGAAGCACCAGAGTTTCGTTCAGCAGCATCAACGCTGACTCGGATGCAAGTCGCTGGTGCCATTATGGGTGCCGGTGTAGTAAGTGAAGCAACTGTCATTCCTGCATCGCAATCAACTCTAACTCGCGCAGAAGTTGCCAAGCAAGCACAAGAAATCAATAAAGCTGGCCCGCGCGGTTTTAACGAGTTAGCAGCAAGCAATCTGAACTAATTCCTCGTCTATTAACGAAGCTCCTCCTTTGGAACGGCCGCCTTGATGCGTAAAGCATTCTTGGGGGCTGCTCCTTTTTTTCGGCTAGAGTCCTGCTATCAACTTCTAATCGTGCGACATTCCAAGTTCTCGGTTTGCCTTTGCGACTCGCTCCGGGCGAATCGAAAGCCATACGCATACTAGCGCGGCTAGATACGGCAAACTTTGCACGGCGAGCACACCCAGCCATAACTCGAAATTAGTGGTCTGCACTGCATTACCCTTGGGCAAAAATACCACCGTCGAAATGCCTGCGAAAAACAATGAGAACAACATGAGAGCTTCTTCTTTCACTGCTGCCCAAACAGATTGCTGCTTTGCATTTATCGCGCCTTTATCGGTCACCTCGAAACGAGCATTTTTAGAAAACAAACCAGCAACCACACCTCTAGCGATTGCATGCGACACCCCCATACCGGCAACTGAAGCCCCTAGAATTTCCGTCGCAGTACACGGCACTCTGCGCCAATAGAGCAAAGGCCCAACCACAAGTTTGGCCAGTACAAATGCGCCTAAAGGCACTAAGAAAAGTGTGGTTGGTAACGTAATCCATCGCGGGAATAGCAACACCCCGAAGGTCCATAAAACTGCGGAAATTGCAAATACCAAATGCAACGCGTCCCCTATCCATGGCAGCCAACCCGCAAGAAAGTGATAGCGCTGGGCTGGCGTCAGGTGTTTCGAATCGGTGCGTCTATGGCTCTTCAATATTTGCATACCACCCTGAGCCCAGCGATACCGCTGTTTCTTAAAGGCGGTAAAGCTATCTGGGGTGAGGCCGTGGCCAAGAGCCTCGTCAACATACACCGTCGTTAAGCCTTGGCGCATCAAGCGAAGCCCAAGTTCGGTATCTTCGCAAACACACCATTCCGACCATTGCCCAAATTCGCGCAAAGCGCTGGCTTTAATCAACGTCATAGTGCCGTGTTGCACTATTGCATTTCGTTCGTTTCGGTGGTGCATACCAATTCGAAAGAAACCGTCGTATTCCCAATTCATCATTTGGCGAAAAACCTGCTTGCCCCAATTTCGATGTGCTTGCGGAGATTGCACAACGCCCACATTAGGATCTGAAAAATAGCTGACAAGACTTGCTAACCAATTCGAATGCACCACATAGTCAGCATCGACAACTGCAACAACTTCGGCGTCCACTCCAGTTTGAGCCAAAGCAAAATTAAGCGCACCCGCTTTGTAGCCTGGCCAAGACGGAAGATGAAAAAATCGAAAGTTCTTTGGCAAACTTTGTACGTAGAACTGAACCGGTTGCCACTTCGCATTGTCCTTAGTGTTGTTATCGACAACAATGACCTCGAAGTTTGTATAGTCCAGTTGCCGCAAGCTTGCAATCGTTGCGATCACCATATCAGGGGGCTCATTACAGCAGGCTAAATGGATTGAAACAAACGGTTGCTTTTCGCCTTCAGTCAAAGGTTTTGCAGCGAAGGTACGCTTCAAACTCCCGGCCCAGAATAGTTCAGAAAATTCAAATGCATGAGCCAGCAATATAGCCATCATCACGGCAAGCGTTGGAAGAAAAATTGCTAAGGCAACCCAATCGGTTGGGCGCATATAGGCCTGAAAAGGAATGGTCACGACTGCAATGGCAAATGCCATGATTAATTGAATCGAAGCGGCAAACCAAAGCTTTGCAATTGTTCGCATCTTCGGAAGGTTCGATAGGCATAACAAGGCAACTAAGAAACCCAGCGCTGAAGCAACAGAAGCTTTGCCGACCCATTGTGGATCTTGAGCAACTTTACCAGACATCGCATACTTTGGCTTTCGGTGCGCGTCATAGAGCCCCCAATGCGCGCCCGCATGTCCTTCTTCGCTCACCTTCCAAGGTTGATCAATTGCCTCCATCAAGAAATAGTCTAACTTCCGGCCTTGCGCTTCCCTCAAAAATTCTCGAACGAAAATCGCCTGATTCGCGGGGCTGGCTGTAGCTAAACCAATTGGCATACCGTTGCTTGGCCAGCCCACCTCGCCTATCACGACAGCTTTGTTCGGAAAGCGCTTACGCACCGCATCATATTGAAAGAGAGCATGACCAACGGCATTTTTAATATGAATGCCTTCCCAATAGGGAAGTAAATGAATCGTGATGAAATCGACGTGATCTACCAGTTCAGGATTGGCCATCCAAATATTCCAAGGCTCTGCGGTAGACACCGGCAGCCCAGTTCGCGCTTTGGCTCGATCTAAATAAGCTTTCACTTGATTTAAGGTCAGTACACCTTTGAGAATAGTTTCATTTCCAACGATTAAACGCGACACGTTTTTCGCTTGAAGGGCGCTTAGTTCCTTTTCATTTTGCAACTCATCTTCGCTTAACCACAAGCCAGCGGTTAATTGGATTTGATGCTTTTCTGCAAGCGTTGCAAGATTTGGAAATTGGGCTGACGAATAAGTTCTGATGCGCTCGGAGTGCTGCGCGATTAACGTAAGGTCACCTTCAATTGTGGCATCGGAAGGGAAGGTATTGTTCCTAGGGCTGTCATGTCGATCAAACGGCGAAAAAGACAGACCTGCTAATTGTTTGGCCACATTTGGCGCTGTGAGTGGCAAATGTAGCCACCCCCAAAGGAAAAAGCAGGCTAGACTTACAGCGAGCGCAAACGCCAAAGGCTCAACTTTTGACGAGAAACGAACATATCGAGGAATTATATTTATCGGCACACTTTTTTGCACAGTTTTGGGTTTAGTAACACTTAAAGCGGCCTGGCCGGTAAGTCGGTTGACGAGGCGCGCAGCTTACACCAGACTGGCGCTCCATTGAGAACAAACCCTTAAGAATTCGACAGTTCATGTATATAAGCCGACAAGAAGCCTTATTTACGCTGTTTCAACGCTGTATACCTGTTATCGTACTTAGCTCTAGCTTAGTATCGGCACTCCTTTGGTGGTGGACACAGGGGCAACCACAGGCCATATTGACCAACGGTGGCGTAAATATTAGCGCGCCTCTAAGATGTATCTCATACGCACCTTTTAGACGTCCCAACGCTTCGCCATTCACCCCAGACTTTAAAGTGTCGAAGCGTGACATTGAAGAAGACTTAAAAATCATTAAACAAGTAAGTTCCTGTGTACGTACCTACGGCATTAGTGGTGGCTTAGATCAAGTACCACAGGTTGCTAGAGAGCTCGGCATGAAGGTTCGATTAGGAGCTTGGTTGGGCAACGATAAAAGGGCGAATCAACGCGAACTACATGAAGCCATTGCTCTAACAAAATCGCACACTGATGTGGTTGAACTGTTAGTTGTCGGTAACGAAGTACTGCTTAGAAAAGATCTACTGCCGATAGACCTTATGACACTACTCGATCACGCAAAAGCACAAAGTGCCGTTCCGATTACCTATGCTGATGTTTGGGAATTTTGGCGTAACGCCCCAGAATTAGCCTCCCACGTCGATAGTATTTCAATTCACATATTGCCCTATTGGGAAGACGAACCAGTTGCAGCGCCACTAGCCATTGAGCATGTTTTTTCGACCTATGCACGAATGCAACAAGTATTCCCAAATAAGCGCTTATGGATAGGCGAAACAGGCTGGCCCGCAGCTGGGCGGCAACGGCGAGGTGCGATACCCGATGCAGCGACTCAAATGCGTTTTGTGCGCGAGGTTGCCGCCAGAGGCGAGCGCGAGAAAATTGATGTCAATATCATCGAGGCTTTCGATCAACCTTGGAAGCGAGCACTTGAGGGAGCGATGGGCGGGGCTTGGGGGCTGTTCGATGCGGATGGCAATGCCCGGAGCCAGAACAAAGCCCTCTACGTGAAAGATTCTCATTGGTGGCGCGGTTGGTTAGCCTCACTCGTTGGGGCAATGGTAGGGTTGAGCCTTACGTTCGCGTTAAAACATAAGCGCCTAGATAAAACGATATTCATGCTTGCCTTTGCGCTAGCAGGTACGCTACTGCCCGCACAAATAGACTTCATTAGGCTATGGTCGCGTACTACTCAAGAAATGCTTATGGGCGCCTTCAATGCAGCGATGGTCATCGCAGGAAGCCTCGCATTACTGGCAATGAATATGATGAGAAAACCCAGTACTAGGGAGCGCCAACTTGCATTAATATGGGCGGCAATGTTGTTTACCGCAGCGACATCGGCACTTGTGTTGCTCGCTGACCCGCGTTATCGAGGCTTTTCATTAGCACTTTACGCGCTGCCCGCGATCGTAAGCATCGCCGTTTTATTTAGGCCCGAGGGCGTTTTTGCTTATCGCCGCAGCACTCGATTCTTAAGTGCGATTTTGATCTTCGCAGCGCTAGGCATGCTGTACCAAGAAAAAATAAGTAACACCGAAGCGGTTATTCTTTTCACTTATTGGCTGTGTATCGCTTTACCTGCTTGGTTGTCGGCTTGGCTTTCGCCATCGTTCACATTAATTGCCAGGAGCCCCGCAAACAATAGCGCCACAGCGCAAAGCTCAGGCGTATAAAGTACCAATCCAATACTCGCCACACACCAGGCTAAGATTGCAACAAAAAAACTACCCGTAAAGTAAGCAACGCAAACTAACGCTAATGCACCCCACCCCAGCCTAGATTCTTGCAGCACGAAAGTAGCAACATCTCGCAGGCGACATTGCCAAGTAGCAATCTTTTCGCAGAGTGCTCCCAGCGACACTGGCTCGATTAATTGATGCCGAATATAGTGCGCAGTAACCAGAGTAGCGCAAGCGACGACCGTTAAGACAAAGCAGCGCAACGGCAAGGATTTATTGGCCATGATTAAGTACCTTAAGCAATAACGTCGTTAACTCGGGCAAACTCGCAATCGCTTTTCTTTTGGGGTACAAGCCCTCTTCAAACCCGGCAGCCTTTAACCTCGTCATCAGTTCGGGTTGCTTCACAAAGAAATGTACTGGCACGTCCCATGACGCACCTTCGCCTGTAATGTTGCTTGTTGGCTGATGATCACCCAAAGCCAGCATGACAAAATCTCGTTCATGTTTTTGGGAAAAATACCCCGCTAACCACTTAAAGTTATAAGCCATCATGCCGGTATAACCGGGCACCATATCTAACCAATTAGTCTTTGTTTTTTCGATTCGCGCAATGTCGCTGGCATCGAAAGGAGTTTTCGACAGCAAGCGCGACCAATCAGCTTGATATGGGGGCACAGGATGAAAAGGCGAGTGACTGGTACTCGACGCAAAAAGCAGCAGGCGAGGCTTACTCATTGGCGTGATTGGATGCAGCTCTTTGAATCTCGCCAATGCATACTGATCGGGTATCTTCCAATAACCTATGGCTGGCCCTTCGTACTTGAGCGTACGAGCGTCGACTAAATGCTGATAGCCAAAAAAACTACCTTCTGCCCATTCCCAATCGAGCCCAGGATAGAACCCAAAACTCTCATATCCCTGGGAATTGAAATGTTTAATAAGCGTAGGTCTTTTAGTCGTTAGGAGAATGTCATGGCGAATTGGATCGCGAGTGTCAACACCGCTAAGCAATGCCATGTGGGCTAAATCGGTACCGCCACCAAACGTGGTTGATTTTACAAATGCAGACACAACGCTAAAGCCTGCCTTTTGCGCTTGAACTATTAGATTGGCCCTGTCTTCGGTCAATTCCTGCTTCATTTGAGGATTGTCGTAAGTCACCGCGCCATACGATTCTAAGAAAAAAAGTTTGAAATCTGCTCGGCTAAGCATTGCAAGGTCAGACGAAAACAGTGGTGACTCTGGCAATACTATTTTGCTATTGCCTTCTATGACCGCTGCGAAAAGCACTTTCGCTTGCGCCCAGTAGGTGGGCAACACTGGCCGCGAAATATAGCCCCAAGTTTGCTGCATACCGAGAAAATTTGCTATCGATGAAATCAGAAAAAACACAGTAATGCCCTGTGCCCAGCGACTGCGCAATGTATACGGGACGCTTACCTCAGAGCAATTTTTAAGCGCCCAACGAATAACGAAAAACAAACCTACAACCAGCGCTGCAATAGCAACCACCACCAACGGCGGCACCCACCAAGCATATTTACCGGAAAGAACGAGCAACAAGCGGGGAATTTGCAAACCGTCCCAATACAAGTTGATCGGACGACCGAAAAGCGCGGGAGCAGTAGTATCGAAGTACCGGCCAAGTACCAGCAAGGTATAGATGATGGCAAGGCTGGTTAAAGCTCGCCTACTCAAAACCGTGTTGGATCGAAAAAGATACAAACCGAGCAATAAACACCATGTGTAAACAAATTCTGGCGCCACCCGTGAATCAATGTACACGAAAGGGGTTGGCCACAGATTGCTCATTGCAAGCGCCGCATTTAGGACAAATAGCGCGAGCAGTGCTTTAGCAGCGGTGATGAGGAAAATTGA
>JAYWIG010000253.1:0-2661 GCA_043789035.1 Betaproteobacteria bacterium | reverse complement strand
TATACGAATTTGAATAGTCCTTACTGCAAACAACTATGTCAGCTGAAGATTGGTCACCTACAGAAGTTGAAGTCATCGTCAAAGACTATCTTGCGATGCTTAGTTTCGAGCTCGCTGGTATTGCTTACAATAAAACTAGACATCGTGAGAATCTGTCCAAAGTCCTTTCGGCTCGATCTAACGGAGCGATAGAGTTTAAGCATGCCAATATTAGTGCCGCATTAATTGATTTAGGCTTCTTCTATATTGTTGGTTACAAGCCTAGAGGTAACTATCAGCGGCTGTTACTGGATGTATTGGAATTGCAATTGTTCGGTAATAAAGAGTTGTTAGCGCTTGGCGCTTCCGAGGCTGATAGACCGATAGTTATTCCCGAGTATGAAAACATCCTTGCAGCGTTTCAACCGCCTCCGAAATCTCAGGATTCTGGGCTTGTTGCGAAAGAGGCAAGCCCTGCCTACTTTAGGAAATCGCAACAGGTGAATTATCTAGAACGCGAAGCCAGAAATCGTTCGTTGGGTGATTCGGGAGAGCTTTTTGTTTTGGAGTTTGAAAAAGCGCGATTAATTTCAGCCGGTAAGGAAATCCTGGCGGCGACGATTGAACATACCGCCAAAGTGAAAGGAGATTATGCGGGCTTTGATATCTTGTCTTTTGAAATCAACGGTGCTGAGCGTTTGATTGAAGTAAAAACAACGAAGTATGGAAAAGAGACGCCTTTCTTTGCAACTTCGAATGAAGTTTTGGTCTCAGAACTAAATCCAACGCAATACAGCGTTTACAGGCTATTTACCTTTGCGGCAAAACCACGTTTCTATCAGCTTCAGGGTGCCATATCGAGGACTTGTCGAATTACTCCTTCAGGTTACTTGGCTAGTCCAATATAGTTTGGATGTTTGATGCGAGGGTAAATTTTCGATGGCCCTGTCGCACAGGCACAATACCGCATGGCTGATACATATATATTGTTTGATGAGGATGGTGGCTTTAAGACAGGCACCATCATGAGCGAGGCGCAAGGTAGCTTGCAGGTGGAGCATGCCAGTGGCAAGCGCGCCAAGATTAAAGCGGCGCAAATCTTTTTAAAATTCGGTTCGCCGTCACCTGTCGATTTGTTGCGTGAGGCGCAAGCAATGGCAGAAGCGTTCGATGTGGATTTCTTGTGGGAGTGTGCGCCGCAAGACGAATTCGACTTCAAGAGTTTGGCGCAAGAGTACTTCGGGCATGCGCCGACTGCGACGGAATCGGCGGCGATTTTGATCCGTTTGCATGCGGCTCCTGTGTATTTTTATCGAAAGGGTAGGGGGCTGTATAAGCCCGCACCACCTGAGACCTTAAAGGCCGCGCTTGCTGGTATTGAGCGTAAGCGCTTGGCAGAGCAACAGGTTGAAGAGTTCACCCGGCAAATGGTGAATGGCGAGTTGCCGGACGCTATTCGCAGCAAAGCTCGGCAGTTGGTATTTAAACCTGATAAGCAATCGATTGAGTTTAAAGCGCTAGATGCTGCTAGTAATGAAAAGCGTCTAAGCGCCAACCATTTGTTGATTGAACTCGGGGCATTCACATCAGCCAAGCATTTAATGCAAGAGCGATTTTTGGCGGAGCATTTTCCGCGTTCACAAGGCTTCGAGTTCTTCCCGCCTGAACCAAGTAGCGATTGGCAGAGTTTGCCGTTGTCGCCTGCGCGAACTTTTTCGATTGATGATTCGAGCACTACGGAAATTGACGATTGCCTTTCGGTACAAAAAACCGATACTGGCTGGCGAGTCGGTGTACATATCGCTGCGCCTGGTGTGGCAATGTTGAGTGGTGGTGAGTTCGATTTGGCGGCGCGCGATCGCATGTCTACCGTGTACATGCCGGGTGAAAAAATCACCATGCTGCCTGAATCTTTCGTGGCGACGTATTCGCTTGATGTGGGTAAAACCATGCCTGCCCTCTCACTTTATTCGGATATCGATGATGCGTGTACGGTGATTTCAGCTAGCCATTCTGTGTTGGAAAGAATTCAAGTCGCTGCCAATTTACGCCATGATCAACTAGATGGCGTGGTAACAGAAGATTTTCTTGAAGGTAGTGAGCCAGCGGCCACTGGCACTCCGGTCGATGAGTTTGCCCAAGATTTGCGCACTCTTTGGAAGCTAACGCTGAGTTTGTGTAAACAACGTGAGGTTGTGCGTGGTAAACCCGAGCCACGCTTTCGAAGTGACTTTAGCTTTGCCGTTGTTGATGATCGAGTAGAAATTACTCAACGCAGACGGGATGCGCCGCTTGATCGTATCGTGGCCGAGATGATGATTTTGGCCAACTCTAGTTGGGGCTTACTGTTAGCAGACAACAAAGCACCCGGCATTTATCGCTCGCAAACTCAAGGCCGCGTGCGAATGAGTACGCATCCGATTCCGCATCAAGGCTTAGGCGTTACGCAATATATGTGGAGTACGTCTCCGTTGCGCCGTTATACGGATATGGTGAACCAGCGCCAGCTAATCGCCGTATTAAACAAATCGACGCCACCGTTTGCACCCAAAGATGCTGAGCTGTTCTCGATTATTTCAGCCTTTGATGCCAAGTACGACGCTTACAACGAGCATCAGCAACTGATGGAGCGCTATTGGTCGCTGCGATGGATTCAGCAAGAACACGGCGATGATGCGCCCG
>JAYWIG010000252.1:0-2665 GCA_043789035.1 Betaproteobacteria bacterium | reverse complement strand
AGGCCTGATACCCATTGGCCATATCTTTTAAGTGGTGGTTGATCGAGGCCGAGCTTGGCTTCCAAGGCTTTGATCGATTCTGGCGTAGCCGTATCGCCCAAAATGACTTCTGCCGCGTTACCCGGTAATAACTCAAGCGCTGCAAAAACAATGACGGAAGCTGCCGCAAGGGTGATGAAAAAAGTGATGAATCTTTTGAAGAGAAATAAGCTCATAGCTGCTTTATGATTGCATAAATTGAAAGCGCTTGCTGCTAACGAGGAAAAGTTTTGAACTATAAATTATGTGATGTTGCTGGAATCTCTGTAGGGCATGCAGTGGCGACTAGGCGCTTAACTGGCTGCACGGTGATTTTGACGGGGGCAGGCGGTGCAGTGGCGGCAGTCGACGTGCGTGGTGCTGCACCAGGAACTCGAGAAACCGAGTTGCTCGCCGCAGAAAATCTTGTGGAACGAGTGCATGCCATTGTGTTAACTGGCGGCAGCGCTTTTGGACTAGATGCTGCTAGTGGCGTGATGCGCTGGTTAGATGAAAAGGGTATCGGTTTAGATACCGGCTATGGCAAAGTGCCGATCGTACCATCGGCTGTGCTTTTTGATCTTCCTGTTGTTCGTGAGGGTGATGACTCCAATGTAAGGCCAAGCGCAGAATTAGGTCATGCAGCTTGTGAAGGTGCTAGCTCTTTAGATACTTCGCAAGGCAATGTGGGTGCTGGAGCTGGGGCCACTGTCGGTAAGCTCTTTGGAATTGATAGAGCCATGAAAGGCGGTTTAGGGCAAGCAAGTGTTCAGGTAGGCCCGTGGGTGGTATCTGCGTTAGTGGCTTGTAATGCAGTGGGTGATGTGATCGATCTTGCCACTGGGCGAGTGATCGCTGGTGTGCGCCAAGCTGCTCAAAGCAATGTCCTCGGCGATACTCAAGCAATGCTTTTGCGCGGTGAAAAATTGCAGCGCGTTCTGCCGGGAACTAACACTACGATTGGCGTAGTTGCGACTAATGCAAACCTCTCAAAGGCGCAATTAAAACGACTTGCCATGAGTGCCCACGATGGATTGGCGAGAGCCGTGCGACCCGCGCATACCCCGTTCGATGGAGATACTTTGTTCGCGCTCGCTACCAGTGAAATCGATTCAGCCCCTGACTTAATGTTGCTCAATGTCATGGCAGCAGAGGCAACAGCCAATGCCATCGTGAATGCCGTGCGTTATGCGGCTGGTGTTAGAACGCTCAGTGGTTGGCTTCCTGCAATGACTGATTTAACGCCTTAAGTAGTGCGCTGTTGAACTGCTCAGGGCGTTCAAATTGCGCCCAGTGCCCAGCTTCCGCAATAAACTCTAGACCCTTAAAATTCGGCGCTTGTTCCAACGCCTTTTGCACAGCTGCATGGTTGTCACGGTACAAAACATCAAGGGCACCCCAAATACCAAATACCGGGCAATGAATTTGTTTTAGCAGTTGCAATAGGAAATCGGTATAGGCGAGACGCCGTCGCTTCATGCGATCCGAATTTAAGTTGCTACTGTGAATATATAGCGCCAAATCGTCGACCGCTGCGATGCTAGATAACATAAGCACGCCAAGGTTGTGGCGATGAATAGCATCGCGGGCAGGCCCTTCGGATAGATCATTCCAAGGCCTTAGTTTAAATGGCCTGAGCTCATTAATGCCGAGTGCTGGCGAACCACTCAACACGAGTTTGCTGATACGCTCTGGCTGCCTCGTTACCATTTGCGCAGCTACCATACTGCCAAACGAAAAAGCCACCAGTTCGTACCGCAGGTTGGGAATGATTTGATCTAACGCTAACTCAATCGGTTCAGGTAATACATCGGCGTCTTGGCCTATCAGAGGTGCTGCTGATTCCCCAAAACCAGGCATGTCGGGTACCAATACCGTGCGACCGCTTTCTACTAGTGCAGAAATATTTTTTACCCAGTGCTTCCAGCTGCCGGAGCCGCCATGTAGCAATACGATAGGTGAGCCGGTGCCCCATTGGCGCACTGTGATGTGCCCCCCATTGAAGGCGATGGCGTGGTGAATTGCTGACGCATCAAGGGCTTGTAATTCTGAAATGGTGAATATCATGGGTAAATTAAAGCACAGGTGCGCTTTGTACCGTCAGTTAGTTCCTGTTGGATTAACATTGATACTGGTGCTGTTGCTGAAGGGGTTAAAACTATTGTTCAGGCCCAGGCGCGAAATTTAACAATAAATGTGTAGCACAAAAACGGTGAAAAACTTTATTGTCATTGGTACAGGCGCAATTGGTAATTACATAGGCGGTCGTTTAGCGGCTACCGGTGTAACGGTTCACTTTGTGGGACGCAATCACTCTATACGCGCACTGACAGATGCAGGCTTGCGGCTCACTGACCTAGATGGATTTGATGCACTGGTTCCAGCTAAATCGCTCCACCTGCATGAGTCTTTGGCTGACATCGGCTCAGATCTGCTTATCCATGGTACAGCGGCACCTATTGTTTTAGTGTGCGTGAAATCAGGCGGGACCGAAGCAGTCGCTTGTGATATCGAGCTTTACTGCCGACCTGGTAGCACCGTAGTGTCTTTGCAAAATGGCGTCGAAAATGTCGCTCGTCTGAAGGTCAATGCGCCGAGCATGCGGGTGCTAGCCGGTATGGTGCCCTACAACGTGATGTTGCAATCT
>JAYWIG010000251.1:0-2674 GCA_043789035.1 Betaproteobacteria bacterium | reverse complement strand
TTTAAGTCGCCATATTCAGGTGCTCGATAGCCATAGCGCACGCCATCAAAACGAGACAGGTTACTAGATGCCTCCGCCGGAGCGATAACATAATAGGCGGGAATTGCTAGTTCAGTCTTCGGCAAAGATACCTCGACCAGCTCAGCGCCTTGAACAACAAACTGCTGCAAAGCCACCTCAATGGCTGCTTTTACATCTTTTGACAAACCGGCACCGAAGAATTCTTTTGGCACACCGATACGTAGCGCTCGACCGGCTTGGCCTGCCGATTTGATCGGTACATTTAACAGGCGGCTAAAGTTTTCAGGCTCGCGCTGCAAGCTTGTTGCATCACGCTCGTCGAAGCCCGCCATCGCGGTTAGCAAGGTTGCGCAATCTTCTGAACGTCTGGCCATGGCTCCGCCTTGATCAAGACTGGAAGCAAAGGCAATCATGCCAAAACGGGACACTCGGCCATAGGTCGGCTTGATTCCGGTAATGCCACACAATGCTGCAGGTTGCCGGACTGACCCACCAGTGTCCGTACCGGTAGCAATCGGCACCAACCCACCTGCGACGGCAGCGGCTGAACCTCCGGATGATCCGCCCGGCACAGCCGAAGCATCCCAAGGGTTTGCGACTGCGCCAAAGTAAGAGTTTTCGTTGGAAGAACCCATCGCGAATTCATCGCAGTTAAGCTTGCCTAAGCACACCGCACCGGCGGCCTGAACTTTTGCCACCACGGTTGCATTGTAAGGGCTTACATACTCCGAAAGCATCTTAGAGCCTGCGGTTGAACGCCAACCCTCAGTCACGAAAATATCTTTATGCGCCATCGGTATGCCCAATAACGGCGAAGCCTCGCCCCCACCTAGCCTAGCGTCTGCTGCCTTGGCTTGGGCCAGAGTAAGCTCTGGTTTTACATCAATAAAAGCGTTCAGTTTGCTAGTGCCAACCCTTGCTAGGTAACTTTGGGCTAGCTCAACAGCGGAGACTTCCTTACCTGAAAGAGCGGCAGAAATCGCGCTCAAACTAGCTTTGTCTAGATCGAGTGCTGCCATTATTCAATCACCTTGGGTACAAGAAACAGGCCCTTTTCGACGGATGGCGAGTTCTTTTGGTAGTCGTCGCGTCGATTGGGTTCAGTCACTTCATCGGGTCGAGCACGCAGCGCAAGCTCAACGGCGTGCGTCATCGGCTCAACACCTTCAGTGTTGATGCTTTGAAGTTGCTCGATCAAACCCATTACGCCATTGAGCTGCTCTAGCGTTTTTTGCGCATCAGCAGAAGAAACTTCAAGACGAGAAAGGGCAGCGATTCGAGTTATGTCTGAGGGAGATAACGGCATGATTTGCCTAGAGAAAAGTGCCTAAAAAGTGCCTAATAACCAAAGCATTATAAGGTATCATTCACACCAAACTTTAACCGCAAACCGCAAGCCCATGTTTCAGCTCTTCCGCAAATATTTTTCAAATGATTTGGCTATCGACCTCGGTACCGCCAACACCCTTATTTATGTTCGCGGTAAAGGCATCGTGCTCGACGAACCCTCCGTTGTGGCAATTCGCCAAGAAGGCGGCCCTAACGGCAAGAAGACAATTGCTGCCGTTGGCAAAACCGCAAAAATGATGCTGGGCAAAGTGCCGGGCAACATCGAAGCGATTCGCCCGATGAAAGACGGTGTGATTGCTGACTTTACCGTTACCGAACAAATGTTGAAGCAATTCATCAAGATGGTTCATGAGAGCCGTTTGTTCTCACCAAGCCCACGCATCATAATTTGCGTACCCTGCGGTTCGACCCAAGTTGAGCGTCGCGCCATTCGCGAATCTGCACTCGGCGCTGGCGCATCGCAAGTATTTCTGATCGAAGAGCCAATGGCAGCCGCGATTGGTGCTGGCTTGCCGGTATCTGATGCAGCTGGTTCCATGGTTGTTGACATTGGCGGTGGCACAACTGAAGTCGGCGTAATTTCGCTTGGCGGCATGGTCTACAAAGGTTCGGTGCGCGTGGGTGGCGATAAATTCGATGAGGCCATCATCAATTACATTCGCCGCAACTACGGCATGTTGATTGGCGAACCAACAGCGGAGATGATCAAAAAACAAATCGGCGCGGCGTTCCCCGGTTCTGAAGTTAAAGAGATCGAAGTACGCGGGCGCAATCTTTCCGAAGGCATTCCTCGTAGCTTTACGATTGGCTCCAACGAAGTTCTGGAAGCGCTCACAGACCCTTTAAATCAGATCGTTTCTGCTGTCAAAATCGCCTTGGAACAAACCCCTCCGGAACTCGGCGCCGACATTACTGAACGTGGCATCATGCTTACTGGCGGTGGTGCGCTGCTGCGTGACCTTGATCGACTATTAATCGAAGAAACCGGCCTACCAGTGTTTGTTGCAGATGACCCTCTCACCTGCGTTGTTCGTGGTTGTGGCATGGCGCTTGAGCGTATGGACAAGCTCGGCACTATCTTCACTAGCGAATAAATCCCTCTAGGCGCATAACAGGTGGATCGCAGCCCGCCACCGTTTTTCAAGCAGGGCTACTCTGCTAATGCGCGGTTGCTATTTTTCTCGATGCTAGCTATCACGCTGCTGTTTGTAGACTCGCGCTACAACGTACTTACAGCCTTGCGCCAAGGGCTGGGCACAGTCCTTTATCCTGTACAGGTTTTGTTGTTACAACCCCGCGATGC
>JAYWIG010000250.1:0-2684 GCA_043789035.1 Betaproteobacteria bacterium | reverse complement strand
AATCGCAGCAGCAGAGAGATGAGATTATGGAACCTTTTTTACCACGTGTCAAATTGATGACACAGACTTTCCTCCTACCCAACCTAACCCTTTGATTTGTATAGGTTTCATATAACTCCGATGTAACCACTGGATATTCCAAATCCAACTTATTGATGCTTAAAGTCCGGCTTTCTTTTCTCAACAAACGCTTTCATGCCTTCTTTTTGATCTTCAGTCGCAAAAAGTGAGTGAAAAGAACGGCGCTCAAACAGCACGCCTTCACTTAGCGTAGTTTCATAAGCTCTGTTAACCGATTCTTTAGCCATCATCACAGCAGGCAACGAATAGCTCGCAATGACTGTGGCTGCATCAACCGCTTCGCTCAAGAGCTTGTCTGCCGGAACGATTCGCGATACGAGTCCAGCTCGTTCTGCCTCGGCGCTATCCATCATCCGGCCAGTGAGGCACAAGTCCATCGCCTTAGCTTTACCTATAGCCCGAGGTGTTCTCTGGGTACCGCCAGCGCCTGGAATAATGCCAAGCTTAATTTCAGGCTGTCCGAACTTGGCCGTATCCGCAGCAATGATGAAGTCACACATCATGGCGAGTTCGCAACCACCACCTAAGCAGAAACCACCAACCGCTGCAATGATCGGTTTGCGAATTCTACGAATCGTTTCCCAGTTCCGGGTGATGTAGTCTGTTTTGTAGACATCCATGTAAGTCCAAGTAGCCATCGCGCCAATATCAGCACCGGCAGCGAACGCTTTGTCGCTACCAGTAATGACCATTGCACCAATGTCGTCGTTTGCGTCAAATGCCAACATTGCATCGCCAAGTTCGTTCATCAGCGCATCGTTCAGAGCATTGAGTTGTTTTGGTCGATTTAACGTAATCAAAGCGACGCGGCCGCGTGTTTCGACAAGAATGCATTCATAGTTCATTTAAACTCTCCTTTAATTGGTGATTGGGCAGGCGCAAATCGCCTAAAAGCTTTTGCTACAAGATTAATTTTGATGGATCACATTATGACTACTTCACGAGCTGACTTCTCATCGATTGCATTTTCAATCACCGACAAGGTAGCTACGATTACCTTGAATAGACCAGACAAACTCAATAGCTTTACTCGTCATATGCACGGTGAGTTGCGTCAGGCTATGCAGCTCGTCGAAACCGATACCTCAATTCGATGCTTAGTGCTTGCTGGTGCGGGCAGAGGTTTTTGTGCGGGGCAAGATTTAGCCGATTTGTCTTTCGATCCGGCAGATCGCACAGATCTTGCACAACTCATAGGCGATAACTTCAATCCTTTAATTAGTCGCATTCGTGCGCTACCAAAACCCACCATTGCAAAAGTACACGGCATTGCGGCCGGTGCAGGTGCCAATTTAGCGCTGGCCTGCGATTTGGTGATTGCAGGTAATAAAGCGTCGTTTTTACAGGCCTTTGTAAATATTGGATTGGTACCTGACTCAGGCGGCACGATGTTTTTACCGGAAAAGATTGGCATTGCGCGCGCCTTGGGTTTGGCCATGCTGGGCGAAAAGCTAAGTGCAGAACAAGCCGCTCAATGGGGCCTAATTTGGCAATGTGTTGCAGACGAAGTGCTCGACTCAACAGTGAACAACATGGCAACCAAACTTGCCAATATGCCAACCAGAGCGCTAGCAGCAATTAAACAAACCATGTACGCAGCCGGCACTCAAACGCTCGCAGCACAACTCGATATGGAGCGAGATTTACAAGGCGAGCTTGGAGTAAGCTATGACTATAACGAAGGGGTAGCGGCATTTCTTGAAAAACGCCCACCGAAGTTCGAAGGCAAATAATGAATGTCAATGAAATGACAGCGCAGCAACTTGCTCGGGCTTGCGCTGACGCTATGTATGAAAGTGACAGAGCCACCATCGGCCAGAAGGTTGAGCTCATCGACGTTGGGCCGGGTACAGCAACCATGCAAATGCAAGTGCAAGCGCACCAAACCAACGGACATGGCATGTGCCATGGCGGATTTATATTTATGATGGCCGATTCGTGCTTTGCATTCGCATGCAACAGCCACAACCAAAAAGCCGTGGCTGCAAGCGCGCAGATTGACTTCTTAGCGCCCGCAGAACTGGGCGATGTACTTATTGCGAAAGCACGGGAAGTTGCAGTTGCCGGCAGAACCGGGCACTACGAAATAATGGTGACACGCAAAAGCGACGAGCAACTCATCGCGATATTTAGAGGTCGATCTGCAACGATCAAAGGGCAACTCGTTTAGATTCAAAAGGGACAGACTTAAATATGCTTTCTAGAAAAATGAGCCATGGTGGCTTTGACCTTGAACCGATCGAAACAGCGTCCACCGATGAACTTCGAGCACTACAACTTCAAAGGCTCAAAGCATCGGTAGCCGCGGCCTATTCGGTACCACATTACAAGGCTAAGTTCGATGCCGAAGGTGTTCACCCAGACGATATTCGTACCCTTACCGACGTCAGTAAATTACCGTTTACGACAAAAAAAGACTTACGAGACACCTACCCTTTTGGTCTGTTCGCGGTACCGAAAGATAAGGTTGTGCGCATTCACGCCTCCAGCGGTACGACAGGCAAACCGACCGTGGTGGGTTATACAAAAAACGACATCTCGATTTGGGCAAGCCTTGTAGGACGCTCCATCAAAGCAGCAGGCGCTAGGCCGGGTGACATGGT
>JAYWIG010000249.1:0-9523 GCA_043789035.1 Betaproteobacteria bacterium | reverse complement strand
ATTGTACGCTTTATGTTAGACAAAAAGCTAGGTTGTCTTAGACAGCCCTTGGTGTTGCCGATCAAACCGAAGAACTTTTTCCATACACTGAAGAATTTCGTCTATTGCGACCGAAGACTGCGCAAATCTTCCTTGGTGGCTTGGCCACCTTGGGGCCCTTTGAATAGAGTTGGTTTCTAGGCAAACTACCGGCGTGCAAAAAGCGTCGCTAAGTTGTATAAGCAATGTTTCGTCCGTAATGGCCACTGCTGCCAATGAGATTAATGCAAGTTTACTGTTCAAAGTAAGATCAGAGATTTTTCGAGAAACTTGTAAGCCTTTGCCAAGGTTGAAAAGCTCAATTTCATTGCTATGCAGCATCATAACCAGTGCTTTTGGCCATCGTTTTAAACAGAGATCGAGAATTTGTCCGCGCAAAACGCTTACGTTCGGAGTATTCGTGAGTTGCACAACGAAAATTGGAAAGTTGCTTCGAAGCCTGGAAAGTTGTCCTGCGGTGCCGAAAAATTCAACTTCAATCCCGCATTGCTCCAAAAGTCGTCGCTGCTGCTCCCCGTCGGCCCTGAGTGCAGGAACAGGTAGATTGATGGGAACCTCGGCAACAGACCCTAAATTAAGTAAAAGCGCCGCGTAATCCTCGCTTCGATGACCAAAAATATTGCTCGCGGTAGATATTTTCTTAAATGGGTGGCGACGATTAATGGTTAAAGCTGTCGTAAGAGCTCGGGCACCGAACTGATTGCAAAGTAAATAGGAGTCCTCAAACGCACGCTTTTTAAGTCGAGACAGAAAATTCAAAAGCCCATCTGAACCGGTTAAATGCTCGGGTGCAATGATTACTTCACTGATTTCGGGCATCGCGCCGTAAATTGCCGCTACCTGCCTATTGGCAACCACAATGGCGGTTTTGTTCTTGTTTTTTAAGCGCCAAAGGCCTAAGGCTGGCTGTGTGAGCAGAGCCCGAGAAGCATCGCAAGGGGCGATAATGAGAGTGGGCCCGATTAGACTTGCTGTAGCACCGGGCGGTGGTTGAGACAACATGCAGCAAGTGTGCTGCGTACGAGCCAGCATTGCTGCAAATTTTGTCACGCTTGGCGCTTAGTGACGCCTTCCTATGCGCCTGAGCGTGACCTAAGTATCAATGATGATGACTTAACACCGTACCCGCTTTAAGTTTGTATTCGGTACCGCAGTACGGGCACTTGGCTTCGCCTGTTTTCGTCACATCCAAATACACTTTTGGGTGTGATGACCACAAAGCCATTTTTGGATTGGGGCAGGCGGCAGGCAAATCATGCCCGTCGAGTTCGATTGGAGTTTGCTTTGAAGCTGTCATATCCTATATTTTAGCAAGCCACGCGCCATACTTGGGGTTTTTGCCAGCCAGCACATCAAAGAATATCGATTGCAGCTTTTCCGTGATCGGCCCCCGGCTGCCATTTCCAATCATTCGCCTGTCGAGTTCTCGAATCGGCGTTAGTTCGGCTGCAGTGCCCGTAAAGAAAGCCTCGTCGGCGCAATACATTTCGTCGCGAGTAATTCGTTTCTCTTTTACTTCGATGCCTTCGTCCCGGGCAATCGTCAAAATTGCGTCACGAGTTATTCCGTCCAAACATGAAGCGACATCGGGGGTATAAAGCACTCCATTGCGAACCATAAAAACGTTCTCACCCGATCCTTCCGATACATAACCTTCGGTATCGAGTAGCAAGGCTTCGTCATAGCCATCTGCTGTGGCCTCACTATTGGCGAGGATCGAGTTAATGTAGTAACCACTCGCTTTAGCTCGCACCATCGAAACATTGACATGGTGCCGAGTAAATGACGATGTTTTAACGCGAATACCTTTGGTGATACCCTCCGCGCCAAGATAAGCACCCCAAGGCCAAACGGCGATAGCGACATGAACAGTATTGCCACGCGCCGCAACGCCCATTTTCTCTGATCCAAGCCAAGCAATCGGTCTTAGATAACAAGCCTCAAGTTCGTTAAGCCGCACGACATCTTTTTGCGCTTGAATGAGTTCTTCGGGCGAATACGCCAATTGCATTTGGAATATTTTCGCCGAGTTGAAAAAGCGCTGGGTATGTTCAGCCAAGCGGAAAATTGCGGTCCCGTCGGTAGTTTTGTAGGCTCGCACACCTTCGAAAACACTCATTCCGTAATGTAGGCTATGGGTGAGTACGTGAATCTTGGCATCACGCCAATCAATCATTTTTCCATCCATCCAAATAAAGCCATCGCGATCTGCCATCGACATAAGTTACCTCTATTCAAAGAAGGCGTACTTTGACAGCCTGAGCTGCCTTTACCCAGTATCAGTTAAAGCTGTTTGCTCAACTGCATACCATCGCTGTACCGGTGGGGTAGCCGTAGCAGGCCAGTGCACTGCTAACATTCGTGCATGAATATAGATAAAAATTTCGGTACAGCGTCGCCTTGGAGCCTTTCGTCCCTCCGAATGCAGGTGGGCTTGTTAGCGCTCATGCAGGGCCTGTTATTAGTTAATAACGTCACCCTGATTGCCATCAATGGTTTGGTCGGCTTCCAACTGGCCGATAACAAACTGATGGCTACTTTGCCGGTCACGGGCTATGTTCTGGGCGGCGCGGTGTGGTCGATGCCTGCGGCCGCTATTATGAAACGATACGGCCGCAGAGTCGGCTACTCACTCGCATCGGTTGTTGCGTTCTTTGGGGCTTTGCTGGCTTGGTATGCGGTCAGCCAACGTAGTTTGGGTTTGCTGTGCGTCGCCACTTTTATCTGTGGCTTCTACAGCGCATTCGGTGCCAGCATTCGATTTGCCGCCGCAGACGTGGCTGATGCCTACAAACCGAGCTTTAAAGCGAAGGCAATTTCGCTCGTCTTGGCGGGCGGCATTTTAGGTGGTGTGGTGGGGCCTGAAGTATCGAAGTGGTCGCGTACTTGGTTAGAGACTCAGTTCTCCGGCACTTACCTCACCTTATCGGGCTTCGCGATTCTTGGGTTTTTACTTTCGCAGTTGATTCGTCTACCTGCAACCAAAGCTTTGATCTCTGATATACCTGCAAGGCCATTGAAAGTGATTCTGGCCCAACCCGCTTGTTGGGTTGCGATACTGTGCTCCGCACTTGCTTATGGAACGATGAATCTGTTAATGGTGGCAACGCCACTGGCGATGGATGTTTGCAAACATCCCTATGCACTTGCGGCTTTGGTATTGGAATTTCATGTTATCGGTATGTTTGCACCGGGCCTTTTTACTGGCAACTTGATTCAACGCTTTGGCATATTGCCTGTCATTGTGACTGGCTGTGTGTTAATGCTCTTGTCTGTAGGCATTGCGCTATCTGGCGTGGAATTGATGAACTTTGTAGCCGGCCTAGCGTTATTAGGTATTGGCTGGAACTTTATGTTCACCGGCGGTACAACCTTGTTAACCACTTGTTATCGACCATCTGAGAAAAACAAAGTACAAGGCTTTACGGATCTTTGTGTGTTTACCATCATGATCACGTCGTCGGCTTCGTCAGGTGCATTGTTGTATAGCAATGGCTGGTCGCTTCTGAATATGCTCGCAGCACCATTTATGGTGATTGTTTTTGGTGCGGCCTGTTGGTTAGCAATACGAACTGGATGGAAAGTTGGGCAGGTGGCTCGTACTTAATCGGTGCGGTTTCTTGTGATTACTCCTAATAAGAACCTGCAATGTGGTTTGTTGGTGCGATTTTGTGCACTGATTCAGTGTTTAGCCCGTTTATGACGTTGGTTTTCTTTTTTAGATAGCTGGCATGCTCTTTGCAAGATAGTGTGAGGGCTAAACCGTCTATTCACTAACTAGGAGCATTCATGCAACGTCGTTTCGCACTTAAATCTCTCACAGCGGCCATCGCTTTATCTGGCGCATTTGCTGCAACCTCAGCAAACGCACAAAGTACGATTAAGGTCGGTGTATTGCACTCACTCTCAGGCACCATGGCGATTTCAGAAACTGTTCTGAAAGACGTCGCGATGATGGCCATCGATGAGATTAATGCCAAGGGCGGCGTGCTCGGCAAGAAGCTTGAGCCAGTAGTTGTTGACCCAGCTTCAAACTGGCCTTTGTTTGCTGAAAAAGCCAAGCAATTAATCAGCCAAGACAAAGTTGCAGTCACTTTCGGTTGCTGGACATCTGTGTCGCGTAAATCAGTGTTGCCAGTATTCGAAGAGCTGAACAGCTTGTTGTTCTACCCAGTTCAATACGAAGGCGAAGAGCTGTCGAAGAACGTGTTCTATACGGGTGCTGCACCGAACCAGCAGGCAATTCCTGCGGTTGAGTATTTGATGAGCAAAGATGGTGGCTCAGCTAAGCGTTGGGTACTTTTGGGTACCGATTATGTTTACCCACGTACCACCAACAAAATCTTGCGTTCATTCTTGAAGAGCAAGGGCGTTGCTGACGCGGACATCATGGAAGAGTACACGCCATTTGGCCACTCTGACTATCAGACAATCATCGGCAAGATCAAGAAGTTTTCGTCCGAAGGTAAAAAGACAGCGGTTGTATCGACCATCAATGGCGATTCGAACGTTCCTTTCTACAAAGAGTTGGGTAATCAAGGCTTGAAGGCGACTGATGTGCCGGTAGTTGCATTCTCGGTTGGTGAAGAAGAATTGCGCGGCGTGGATACTAAGCCACTCGTCGGCCACTTGGCTGCATGGAACTATTTCATGAGCATCAAGAGCCCAGCCAATACTGAGTTCACAAAGAAATGGGCTGACTATGCAAAAGCTAAAGGCTTAGCTGGTCATAAAGACAAGCCATTGACGAATGACCCCATGGAAGCAACCTACATTGGCATCTACATGTGGAAGCAAGCGGTTGAAAAAGCCAAGAGCACGGACACTGACAAAGTGATTGCTGCAATGGCTGGCCAAACCTTCAAAGCACCAGGCGGTTTCACCTCAACAATGGACATGAAAAACCATCACTTACATAAGCCAGTATTCATTGGCGAAATCAAGGCAGACGGCCAGTTCAACGTGGTATGGAAAACCTCAGGCCCAGTTCGTGCCAACCCATGGAGCCCATTCATCGCTGGTAACGACAAGAAAAAAGACGAGCCAGAGAAGAAGTAATCTAAGCAGTACCACTAGCGATCTCAGAGCGTTAGGGCTGCATGCTGTGGAAGTAATTCGACAGTATTGCAGCCCTTTTTTTCTGCTTTAATTGTTTCTGTTGGTTGACAAGTTGACTGCGCAGTTGACTGATATAACTATAAATAGGATAAAAATCCAAATGGCGATCCCACTGAGGGCACTGAAAAGAATGTCGGGTTGGAAAACTCGCTGCTTACGTCTGCTCGCCGTATTCATATTGACTTTGATTGCTGGTTTACTGTCACGGGGGGCGCTTGCGCTATCCCCAGAAGTCGCGCTTGCAATCGCCAGTGGTGAAGTCGATTCGCGTATCGCCGCCTTGAACAAAGCCGCGATTGATGCGGACGTAACGCTTGCAGGTTTTGTCGATCAGCTTCTAGCCGATGAGGTAAAGGTTGCAGGCGGCAAAGTGTTTTTCGTGAAAGGCGATAAGGTGACTGACGTTGCTGGTATTGCTGCGAAGTTGCCAGATGGTGCTGAAGATGTTGTGAATAACAACCGTATGCGTAGTGAGCTAGAAGCCGCTAAAGCCGCTCTTGGATTGTTTTCGCCAGAGCAATCGATTCGGGCGAAAGCTCTGAAAGAGCTAAAAGATAAAATTGATGAAAGTAAGCTGCCACTTTTAGAGAAGGCCTTTGCCTCTGAAAAGGACGCCGCACTCAAAGAACAAATCGGCCAGCTTCGGGCAGTTGCCTTGGTGACATCTAGCGATAAAAGCAAACGCATCGATGCTGCCAAAGCCCTAGGTGCAAGTAATAATGCGGGTGTGAAGACTTTGCTCACTGAACGCCTAGCCAAGGATGGCGAACAAGATATTGACGTACGCACAGAGCTTAACAAAGCCATGGTGAGTGTTGAATCTCGCTTGGCATGGGGTGAGCGTTTAGGGGTATTGTTTACCGGCGCGAGTTTGGGCTCGATCTTGCTGTTGGTCGCTCTAGGTTTAGCAATTACCTACGGCTTAATGGGGGTGATCAACATGGCTCACGGCGAGCTCATGATGATTGGTGCCTATGCAACCTATGTCATTCAAAACCTATTCAAATCCTATGCGCCTGCCGCATTCGATTACTACATTCTGTTGGCGATACCCGTCTCGTTTCTCGCAGCTGCTTTGGTTGGTGCACTGCTCGAACGAACCGTGATTCGCTTTCTATACGGTAGGCCACTCGAAACGCTGCTGGCGACCTGGGGTATAAGCTTGGTGCTCATGCAAACTGTGCGGACCATCTTTGGTGCGCAGAATGTGCAAGTAGAAAACCCGAGTTGGTTGTCTGGTGGGTTCGAGGTGTTAAGTAACTTAACGCTGCCGTACAACCGAATAGCTATTATTGTTTTTGCGTTAATGGTGTTGATTGGCATTACGCTGTTGGTGAACAAGACTCGATTGGGTTTGTTTGTGCGTGCCGTGACACAAAACCGGTCAATGGCTTCGTGTGTGGGCGTCAACACGGCCCGTATTGATACCTATGCGTTTTCTTTAGGTGCGGGCATTGCTGGTCTTGCTGGCTGCGCGCTGACTCAAGTCGGTAACGTTGGCCCAGACCTTGGGCAAAGCTATATTGTCGATGCCTTTATGGTGGTGGTGCTTGGAGGTGTGGGGCAACTCGCAGGTACTGTTTATGCTGCCTTGGGTCTTGGCATTATCAATAAATTGCTCGAAGGGTGGCAAGGGGCGGTGCTGGCCAAAATCATGGTGTTGGTGCTGATCGTGATCTTCATTCAAAAGCGCCCGCAGGGAATGTTTGCGCTCAAGGGAAGGAGTGCTGAAGCATGAGTACGCAAGATCTTGCAGCGCTTTCTAGCCGAGGCCTATTGCTGAGCGCTCAGGGTAGGTTGGGTGTAGTGCTTGCATTAGCTGTGGTGGCAATTCTGGTTCCGATACTGAATTTAGTGGTTCCACAAGGTAGTGTATTTCATCTGTCTGACTTCTATGTCACTCTTATCGGCAAAATCATGTGTTACGCCATCTGCGCGTTGGCCATGGATTTAATCTGGGGCTACACCGGCATTTTGAGTTTGGGCCATGGCGTGTTTTTTGCGCTTGGCGGTTACGGTATGGGCATGTACTTGATGCGGCAGATTGGCCGCGACGGTAACTACAAAAGCGACTTACCAGACTTTATGGTGTTCCTCGATTGGAAGGTGCTACCTTGGCACTGGACATTTAGCGATTCATTCATTTTGCAGATGATGCTGGTTGTCTTGGTACCTGGTTTACTTGCGTTGGTGTTCGGCTTTTTCGCCTTTCGCTCACGCATTAAAGGCGTGTACTTTTCCATCATTACTCAGGCCCTGACGTTTGCCACCATGCTTTTGTTTTTCAGAAACGAAACCGGCTTTGGCGGCAACAATGGCTTTACCGATTTCAAACGGCTACTAAATATTCCGATTGCGGTGCCTTCGACTCGCATGGTGTTGTTTGTGATTACCGGCTTGACGCTGATCGGTTTCTATTTAGCCGCCCGTTGGGTAGTCAACAGCAAATATGGCCGAGTGCTACAAGCGATTCGCGATGCAGAAAATCGAGCGATGTTTTGTGGCTATAACCCACTAGGGTACAAGCTTAGTATTTGGGTAGCGAGTGCGGTCATGTGCGCCGTTGCGGGTGCTTTGTATGTGCCGCAAGTGGGTATTATTAACCCTGGTGAAATGTCCCCTGCCGCAAGTATCGAAATTGCTATTTGGACGGCGGTCGGTGGTCGAGCTAGTTTAATCGGCCCAATTGTTGGGGCGTTTTTTGTGAACGGTGCCAAGAGTTGGTTCACAGTAGCCTCTCCAGAATACTGGTTGTATTTCTTAGGTGCATTGTTTATTTTGGTGACCTTGTATTTGCCACATGGCATCGTCGGGTTTGTTCGCCAAATGCGCGATAAGAGAAGTTCTGCGGGAGCAAAACCATGACACCGGAATTACTCAAGCAAGGAGCTAAAGCTTATTCCGATCATCTGCTAAAAAAACAAAATGCAACCGGCGGCGGTGATGGTGCCGCAAGCTATGGTCGTATCGGTAGCTCTAAAGCGCTTGATACCACTCAAGGTGTCGTTTTGTATGTCGATAGCATTAGCGTGAGCTTCGACGGCTTTAAGGCGCTGAACAATTTATCACTTACGATCAATAACGGCGAAATGCGCTGCATCATCGGGCCAAACGGCGCGGGTAAAACCACCATGATGGATGTGATTACCGGCAAAACCAAACCCGATGAAGGCAGTGTGTTTTTCGGCTCCACAGTTGATTTGCTTCGCATGAGGGAAAGCGATATTGCCCAAGTCGGCGTTGGCCGAAAGTTTCAAAAGCCGACGGTATTTGAGCAACTCAGCGTGTTCGAAAACTTAGAACTATCGTTGAGCAAAGACCGTAAAGCCAATGCGGTACTGTTTGCCAAGCTTGGCTCTCATGATTTAGATCGCATCGCCTCTACCTTAGATTTAATTCACTTGCGTAGCGAAGCAGGGCGCGTGGCTGGCTTGCTATCGCATGGCCAAAAACAGTGGCTGGAAATTGGCATGTTGTTGATTCAGGATCCGAAGCTGTTACTACTTGATGAGCCAGTAGCTGGTATGACTGATCAAGAAACAGAAAGAACCGCAGAGTTGTTCCTATCCTTGGAAGGCTCACACTCGTTAGTGGTTGTTGAACATGATATGAGCTTTATCGAGCGCTTAACCACACAAGGCAAAAACCCGGAGAAGAAAAAAGTAACGGTGTTGCATGAAGGCAGTGTGCTGGCAGAAGGTTCGCTCGCACAAGTTCAGGCGAACGATAAAGTTGTGGAGGTGTACCTTGGGCGCTGATTTATTGAATATTCAAAAAGTAAACCAGTTCTACGGCGGCAGCCACATCTTGCGTGAGGTGTCGCTGAATGTGCAAATGGGAAAAGTCACCTGCGTGCTGGGGCGCAACGGCGTGGGTAAAACTACCTTACTCAAATCGCTAATGGGTGTGGTGCCAATTAAAAATGGTGACATCGCCTTAAACGGGCAATCCATTAACAAATACACATCGTTTGAGCGGGTACGTGCAGGCATTGGATTCGTTCCGCAGGGCCGTGAAATTTTCTCGCGTCTTACAGTGGAAGAGAACATTCGCATGGGGCTAGCTTACTTGCCAGGCAGTACCAAAATCGACCCGGAGATTTATGAGTTGTTTCCTGTGTTGAAGCAAATGCTGCATCGGCGTGGTGGCGATTTGTCTGGCGGCCAACAGCAACAACTTGCGATTGCTCGCGCCTTGGTAGCCAAACCAAAATTGCTCGTGTTAGATGAACCCACCGAGGGTATTCAGCCCTCGATTATTAAAGATATTGGCCGAGTTATTCGTATGCTTGCCGATAGAGGCACGATGGGCATTTTGCTGGTTGAACAGTATTTCGATTTCGCGCAAGAGCTGGCCGATTTTTATG
>JAYWIG010000248.1:0-9527 GCA_043789035.1 Betaproteobacteria bacterium | reverse complement strand
GACTCACCACTACATCGAGCACCAATCGAAGATTGCCTACCCAGTAGGTATGCAACGCGTGGCTTGGGCGACCTGGCTTGTGCGGGTTGTAACCAATTTGTGCTCCCTCTTGGTTGCCGTAGAGAGGCTTGATGGTTGTGTCGATATCTAAAATCCAAGGTGTGCGAAGTGCCATGCGCACACTACCAAGAAGTTGCGGCGCAAGCCACGCTCGTGATTGCTCAGCACTCAATCGTTATAGCGCCCGACGAAGTGAATCCTCAGAAATAACCTTATTCATACCAAGCACTTGCGCACTGACTTTATCGCCACGCAACCCTGTAATGTGGGCGTACCGATTGTGCCCAGCCAGAATGGCCAAAAGCCAAGTGCCTAGAACATCTCGTTTAGTGGGTGCGTTCGGACTCGCGTAAGTCAGGGGGCAGATATCAACCCATTGCTCATAGAGGCCGGTCGCAGCCAAGAACTCAGCAAAGAACACCAACTGTGCGTTAGGAGAAGCATTGGCCGAATGATCCCATTTAACTTGGATTCGCCCTCCGGGCGTATCGACCGCCAGAGCCTCTGAAGGTGCCGATTGATCCTGAAGTTGCCGCCTTTTTGCTTCACCCATCGGGTGACTCCCTAAATCACGTTGAAATCACCGCACAGTCTAGCTCAACAGCCATTTACGCGCTTTTAACTGCCGGAAGTAGGATTAATCAACCAAAGCTGGACTTGTATCGTCGACCAAATTAATAACCATGATTAGAAGCTATGAGATGACGCCTTGTATGAATATGTTGTCCCAGATTAACCAGCTCGTTACTAGTTGGCACAAGCCATATCAACTTTAGGGGTGTCTTGCATTTCCCGGTGGAAGAGTTCGCGGGGCCTATTCTGCACTCAGCGATCGCTGTTCGAGCCTCGCCTGCCTGGTAAGGCGTAATCAATCCGAAAATGCTAGCGTCACTTTTTGCACGAATGTGCCACCAACCTACTATTCTCAGCAAACCGTAACTTATTTGTTTAAGTGAGAGCTGAGTTTCTTCCGTTGCACCAACTGGCCAATAACAGCTAGGCCTGCGAGCATCATAGCCCATTCACTACGTTCACGAATCGCTGAAACTACTTCTGCGCCGTTTATTTTTAGACTGAATGCCTCTTGTGCTCTACCCTCCAATAAACACCCATCTTGGTATCACCGTCGAACGGGTTGTATTGCCATCTAAAGATCGCGCTGCTGTAGATTAAATTCCAAAGACTACCTAACGGCAAGTTCACCTCCCAAGTAATTCCGTCTCTGTCGACTGAAATTGTTGTATTTAGCTGGCCAAGAGGATACAGAACATTTGGACTTGCAAACGAAGTGCCTTGCGGAACAAGTCCATCAATCGAATACCCCTAAGTTGTGCCACCAATCGCAGTCACAACATCTTGATTGTTGGTGATGAGACTGATATCAAAGAAAAGGTTATTACTTGCATCTGTTGCGCTGACGCAAAAGTACCCCCAGAAGCTGCTGCCCCATAAGTCATCGCAAGACCCGTGCAGACACAAAGCAACATTTTGGGATTTAAGTTCATTGTTCTTCCCTAGCAATTAAATTCGGAAGTTCCAGCATAAGTGCATAGGATTACTTTACTGTAGCGTAACGGTTAAATTACCCTCAGCTGTTCCAGAGCCTCGAGGATGTTGTACCAATACCTGTGGCGAGCTAGGTGTCCGGTGCCGTCGAGCAGGTCGCTGTCGAAAGAGAGCTGACAATGAATGTAGGCTATTTGTAAACGTTCGGTGAACCACAATGACGTATTGCTACCTTAGAATGTAGTGGTGCAATTGTTGACTGCGAAAGCGCTCTGAAAAAAATTCGATTCAACGTAAGTGTGGTTATGACGATGCGCCTACTCAGAATTGATGAGACGGGAATTTTTACACTTTTTAACGCCAAAAAATTGATTAGTTTTCAGACCATTGATTTGATTCCACATTTTCAGATTTTTAAGATTGGTACAAAACTTGCTTACCTACTTTTGCCGACTTAGGAAAGGTATTTATGCTCAATATTCAACAAACAATTCGCCAACTTGCTCCGGCTAGCATGGCTAGTGCTGCGGCTCTCCTGTTCCATGTTTCTGCTATAGCTGTACCAGTCACGATAACGACTCCGTTTATCAATTTAGAGAACGACGGAATAAATTCAAATGGCTTTTCCGCGGGCCAGTTTTTCCGCGTTGGCGCGAACAGTATTGCCCCAAATGCTAATGCTGCAACTACTGTTACTTCGTCAACAGTTAACACTGTTACCAACGCAACAGTTACAAGAAGTGTCAACTTCAACCCCAGCCCCCTGTTACCTAATTTTTTTAGCTCCAAGTATTCAATCAACTTGGCGCTATTTGGTCCGTATACGCTAACCGCAACCAACGGCGTGAATACTGCTTCTGCGACTTTACAGCTACCGGCGGGTACGGCAATCGCACCTTTTGTTCAGAGTATTTCACTGGCTGGTACAGCGGCAAACCCTACGTTTACGTGGAGCGCCCCGCCAGCGACTACTGTGAATGGCTATAGGATCAACATTTATGATAAATCCCTTCAAGTTGGAAACAACAATGGTCAAGTGGTCGGTATCAACGTCGCGCCAACTGTTACCGCATACACAGTAAAGGCCTCTGACTTTACGGTTCTTGGAAATGGATTAACTAACGGTAAGAACTACACCATAGAAATTGGTTTAATTCAGACGCGTGATGGTACTTCCACCAATTTGCAAAATGACAACTTAGCGTCAATTTCAAGATCGTATGCAGATTTCACACCGACTTTAGGCGGTGGCCCGCCTGTTAATCTTCCGGTAGTTCTTAGCAACGGTTCGTTCAAATTCAATGTTGCAGTTGTGCCTGGAGTCACTTACTACATCGATCCGCTGGTAGCAACCGGTTATGACTATCAAATTGGTGCTGGCGATCCTAACTTCAGAACTGTTACCTTGCCCACTGGAATTTCCAGTAGTTTCAATCTGCTCACGAAAGACTCTGGGGGAAACCTCGTATTTGCAACGGCGTTAGCAGGAGGCCAAACGTATGACTTCGGAGTTGGAGGCGTATCATTTTTTGAAGTGACAGGAATCAACACCGCGGCGAATCTTAACCCGCTCGACACGACAGCCTTTGTTACTGCTTTAACATTCACGGGTAGCGGCGTTTTTAGCGGAACTCAGACGCCGATCGTTACAGACACGGGTGCGGTGCCTTTGCCGACCACGGTTTTACTCATTGCGATCGGCTTTATTGGTATTTTTGGCATTCGTAAAAATAGAGGCTGATAGATCTTGCAATTAAAAGACTATCAGTTAGATTCGAACTGCTTGTGCTACATCCCGAGGGTTTCGAGAGACTTCGGGCTGCACGGCAGGAAGAACGTTCCGCTACAACTCTCACCTGTAAGGGCTAACGCTTAACAATCGCAGATGTTCAGAGCAAAAAAATCGCGACGCTATCCGCCCAGCCAAAAATGGCTAGAAAATCGGAGATCCAATAAATCGGGCTGATTAGATGCACCACTAGTAAGCATTCAGTGAGCATCGCATTGACGCTTATCCGAAGTTTGTTCTAGAGCGTTTTCGCTGGTACTAATTTCGCCGCTACATGCTAAGGCAGCAGCTCTTCAATGCGATTGATCTTGTGATCGCTGATGTGGGTGAGAACATATTTCAGGTAAGCCCCTGGGTCGATGCAGTGCATTTTTGGCGGTGCCCATTAAACTGTACGACGTGGTGGCGCGTTTTCCGCCTTCGTCTGTACCTGCAAACAGGAAGTTATTTGCAGGTAGCGTTATAGCGTTGCAGCGTAACGCTGTCGCCATGAGCTTGACTTAAAGTGCCAAGATCAATGGGCTCGATCTGTATGCTTATTTGAAAGATATTCTGGAGCGATTATTAACGCAACCGAATACCAAATCGACGAGTTGTTGCCACATTGCAGGAAGCCTCGGCTAATCTAAAGCTCGCTTTACCGCGATGCAAGCTGTATTCGCCGGACGCTTACGGTTCTGTGAAGCTTCGCATAAGCGAAAAAACTAGATGTTCTGCTGGACTGAATTAAGCGCTCAACACATTGCTGTAGTTCAATAACAAAACCAATGTCGGAAATTTTTAGAACGTCTAAGTTTTTGCTCGATCTCTTTAAAACGCCACTGCTTGAATCATTGATTACAATCAATGTTTCCTTGGTGGCTTGAATATTGCTCGCCTTAAATTTACATAAGACAATTCAAAGGCGTTAAGCAATGAACTACATTCTCAAATCTTTGGGTGCAATAGCCCTTTCGACGCTCTTACTTCAAGTTGCAAGCGCGGCGCAGGTTTTAGATCAGAATAGTCCCGGTCAGATTGGCCACACTCTAACAGGCCCCGAAACCGTCGTTCAATCGTTTATTCAGACTGCCAACAATATCTCAGGAGCCGAAATTAGCGTTTACTTGGGCACTGGGAATAATCCTTATGCTCCGCCGACTGCAATGAAGATAACGCTATGGTCCGGTTTGCCAACGACAGTTGGATCAGCCGTACTTGCCGCTGCCGCAGGCACTTACAGCGTGTCCTCGGGTTTTGGCGTTTTTAAGGCAGATTGGTCACCCGTTGCTGCGATCGCAAGTCAAATTTATTTCCTGGAATTTGAGTCAACGGCCCCTTATCCGATGACATATTTTTCTCTTTCTCTGGGCGATTACACTTCCGGAAACATTTATACGACCATCGGTACTCAGCCCTATGTGGCAGCATTTCAAGGCACAGATTTAAATTTCAAAACATTTCAAGACAATCAGTTTGTCTCCTCGGCACCAGAACCTAGCGAATGGGCTTTAATGATTGTTGGCTTAGGAATGGTTGGCGCTTCAGCGAGAAAGCGAAACATGCGCTCGGCATAGCGAATAGGAAATTCAACCCAATAACCCGAAGTATCGGTTGATTGTCGCGCCTAAATTTCCCTGTGTTTGCTGCGAATAGCCAATATAATTTCGTAATAGAAGTAGTTCCACCCGACGATTGATCTTGATTGGCTGAATCTGGATACATCTCATTGACTTCCCATTCGGCAGCTTGCGCGTTATCCCACAAATCACTTTGCGGCTGCTCTCGTGCTCGGTGAGTCAATTTGTGAACTTCAGCTGCCTCCGTAGGCAACGCTACAGTAGCCAGAATTTTCTTGATCTCGCTGGCCTGCATTACAAACGCGATTAACTTCATACGCCCACCGCAATGACCGCACAGAAAGCGATCGGCCTCGTACCCCCTTGTGATTAACTTGGCCCAGCCGTAATGGCTCAATTGACGGACACAAATTGCCTTAGTTTCGATACTCGGATCGGCGGTCGTTATTTGAGTTGTTGAGTCCCCTCGGTTGGGGTCACAGCGCGAGTTTCAAAGTAGGCTAGTGTGCGAACCACGTTATGCCGCAACTAGAGTAACGATGCCGGTGCTGGCGTGGCGGGGGGACTAACGCTACGATTCGTGCAATGAATTCTAGGGGCGTGAAAACCAGGGCAACGATAAACGATTTGCTCGCCTTCAATTCGAATCCGCTAGCCCGCAAACGGCGGCCTCGCGCAGTAGCGAAATAATCGCTCTAAGCCTTGCATATCATGTTGCCCAATCCGAACGCTGGTATCCACACTGAAACCGCCACGGTGAGGGTAAGACTGCATAATTGTAGCGTCAATCGGGTCGATAAATCGAATTTCTTTCGCCAGTAGCTGGAGGGGTTTCGAATAGTCATCTTGCCCAGCGGGCATTAGCACTGGGTAAATTTGATCGTTCATGAGGGGTATACCTAACGTGCAAAAATGAATTCAAATTTGGTGTTTCTTACCGGTCTCGGGTTTCACTAAACAATTTGCGAGTGCCTTGTTTCTCTCTATTAGATCGCTAAACGTTACTGCGTTGGGTGCGCCGTCGACTTCATGCATTTGCATGAACGCAGGGCTTTCTTCGATGCGCGATTCAGAGCGCAGTGGGTAGGCCAACTATGGCTAAGAATTCAGCAATTGGGCGAAGGCAATCAAGAAGATTCCAAAAGCCCCTATGCTCAAATCTCCTAAGTAAAGCTTTTAACAGTCGAAAAATTTCCTGGAGTGTATCGTTTTCCGACTAAGACAGCGAACTTTGGGAGTTGGTGATCGAGTCCAGAAACAGCAGCTATGTCGCACGGACTTCTGGGATGAAATGCTTGATGTCGTCATTGTGTTGGCGGTGAAACATCAGCTCAAGGATGATTACGGGCTTGAGACTTAGGCATGTTTTGATCCTCGTAGTTTTGTCGAATATAAATAGATTGGTATCCCGATTATCAGAACCGGGGATAATTTGCCTCCCCTACGGGACGCCAGATCTATCCCCGGTAGCAGGTGCTTTCACCTGCTCCGCGGGAGTCTCTCAGATGAGACTCCAACTAGTGCGTTCGCAGTAAAATTCAATAATGAAACCGAGAATTTATATCGAAACTCAGCTGTGAGCTATCTCACAGCGAAGCCTAGCCGTGATTTTTTGACCGTGGCACGTCAGGAATTTACTCGGCAATGGTGGGACTTTAAGGGGCTACGATTTGACCCAATCATTTCAGGCTTAGTTATTAGCGAGATTAGCAAAGGTAATCCTGATGCTGCTTTTAAAAGGGCACAGCCTTGCGAAGGTCTCGAAGTACTTCAGGTGACCGACGAAGCCATCACTCTAGCTGCAGAATTGATTCGTCTCAAGGCCATCCCTGAACAAGAACCAGAAGATGCGCTACATATTGCTATTGCAGCGCTCAGTCATATTCAGTTTATAGCGTCTTGGAACTTTTCGCACATGGTTGGACCTGAACCTAAGTTTCGGCTACAGACTCAATTGAGAGAATTAGGTTTTAATGTGCCATTACTCGCGACCCCGCAAGATTTATTAGAGGTGTTGAAATGAAAAATGCTAAGGATATCGTAGCAGCTCCCGTTCCGATAGTCAGATTGGATTCGGTAGATCCCATTCTCGAAGAACTTTGGGAGGTTAAACGGATTATCAATTTAGAGGCCAATTTTGATCTTAAAGTCATTGCGAAGGCTGCAAACAGACAAAACTTATCGTCGATACTTGAACGCGGCAAGGGCGCGACATAAAGGATTTACATGCCCTAGATTCTTATTCTTGGTCCTACAAAATATACCGGGGATAATTTGCCACGCCTACGGGACGTCAATAGGAAAAGCTCTCGCATGTAAATTCGGGGGCTTTTTGTTTGGTGGCGCGTAGTAGCAGTCCCAATGGACTGTTGCGTGAGGGAGTCGAAGGGTTTCGCCTAACGGCGAAATAGCTGCCTGTGTAAGTGGACGAGAGCGCAAGCGAACGCCACGCATGTAGGCGACTCCCCTACGGGACGCTGTTGACTTTTTACTTTGCACTAATCGTTGATCCGTTTGGCCTAGCTCTAAGGAGGTATTGCCTGCATAAATCGCTAGCCGTAGCGTCAGCTGATGACCCAATGCGGCGCGACATCTCGCAAACCTCAACCAACTCAAGCCTACCAAGCCCGCAATCCCAAGGTGACAGCGCTGTATCAAACGATCCAAACGCATTTCGAAATGTGGTTGGAGTTAGCGAGCAGCGGGCAATTTGACGGGCAGGGCGATCATCACACGCCCCCGCGATTTGTGGAGCAAGCCTTTCGCAAGTATTTGGAGTGTGGCGTGTTTGCAAATGGCTTCGCCAGAGCCCGCTGTGGCGACAGCGGCCATGATTTTTTAGTGGCGTTTTCCTGCAAAGGCCGAGGGGTGTGCCTGTCGTGCTGCGCAAGACGCATGAATGAAACAGCAGCGCATCTGGTTGAGCATGTGTTTCCGGTCCAGCCTGTAAGGCAGTGGGTGCTATCCGTGCCCAAGCGGTTGCGATATTTTATGCAACTCCATGCAACCGCATTTAACTGCGCGTTACGATTGTTTCTTCGGGCAATACGGTCGGCGCTAATTGAGCGCTGCAAAACTTCTGAAGGTGCTACTACTGGAGAAATCAATAAGCACCAGATTGGCGCTGTCGCTTTCATCCACCGCTTTAGTTCCGACATAACTTGCAAGCAAGTTAGTCTTCTGCAGCAACTTCGTTGTGGCTCAAGTCCAAACGAACATGTTCACTTGCACGTCTGTGTGGTTGATGGTGTTTTCAAACCAACCGACCAAGGCATGCAGTTTTACCCTTCTAAGCCGTTCAGCAAAGACTTTATTGCGCAAGTGCAACAAACGGTTCGCAGGCGATTACTCAGAACGTTCGTCAAGCGCGGTTACATTGACAGTGGTGATGCTAAAACTATGCAGTCTTACCCACACGGCGGCGGTTTTAGCGTGGATGCCAGGGTTCGTATTGGTCAACACGATAGGCAAGGCTTAGAGCGATTACTGCGTTACTGCGCCCGGCCACCGTTTGCGGGCCAGCGAATTCGGATTGAGGATGAGAAAGTGGTTTATCGTTGCCCAAAAGCACCCGCAGGCGAGCAGGGCGGCACAAGCGTCGGTGGCAAGCAAGAACGCGAGATCGTCCTAACACCGCTGGAATTCATCGCACGAATCGCAGCGTTGGTACCTCCGCCTCGGCAGCACCGGCATCGCTACTATGGTGTACTAGCCCCGAACGCACCGCAACGCGGGCAAGTGACACCGCAAGTAATTCCAGCCGTGACCGTAGCCGAAGGCGACTCAATTTCTCCGCTAACGACCAGCGACCTGACTGTCGTAACTAAGGCCAGCCGCTTGCAGCAGACCCCAAGTTAATCTCCCGGGTGTACGAGACCGATCCTTTGCAGTGCGGCCGCTGCGGAGGGTGCATGAAGATCATTGCCTTTGTGGTGCAGGCCAGCCAGATCAGACAAATCCTAGCGCATGTGGGATTGCCGACGGAAGCGCTCAAGACTCACCCAGCGCGAGGGCCACCGCAAAGTGATTTATGGGATAGCGCGACTGCTAGCGAATGGGAAGTCAATGCGACGTATCCAAATGCCGCCGATCAAGATCAGTCGCTGCATTGGTAAGCGAGTGTGAGTAGCAAAAATAGGGCACTAAAAATCAAGCACTGAGGTGTGTATGGGAGAGGTGTTGCCCGACCGAGCCTAAGACGCAGATAGAGCCATTTTTCAAAGGGAAGTTGCCATTTCTGGTGCCGTTTATAGCGCAAACGGCATTGCGAATCGACGCAAAGGCAGTCAAATTCAGGCGTGAAAACAGTTTGTCACTTTGGCTCGTGTGGTTGGATTTCTTATCCGCCGCAGATAAGGTTATCTTTCGCCAAATGCTAGCAACGCACAGGGCTTCAATCCACCTCAATTTGCCGAGCTGTACCACGACCCTCTTTTTTCACCATGCTGCACTAGGTGCCCTGATGCGACAAGTTTGCTCAGGTGAAGTTTGATTGTGCTGCGCTTGGCTTGAGTGTGGGTTTCAGCATCGCCAACGGTTAGTTTTCCCTGCTCGCGCGCGAGTTCCAGAAGTTTTGCGGAGAGCTCTGGAAGCTGTGATGCAACAAGTTGCTC
>JAYWIG010000247.1:0-2696 GCA_043789035.1 Betaproteobacteria bacterium | reverse complement strand
TAATCGCTTTTAACGTAGGTGTGCTCGTTTACCTGACGTTAATGGTTTACATGTTTTCAAAGGCAACAACCAGCAGCATGCGTAATCGTGCCCAAATTCAAGAGGAGGGAAAATGGACGGTTCTTGGCGCTAGCCTCTTTGTTGCGGTCGCCGTGCTTGGTGCACTATCCAGCGATTTGCACGCGGCAAAAGTAAAATCCGTAGCCGATATTGCACTAGCTAGCAGCACGATATTTTTTTCCTGGGCGTTTGTAGCGTTTACTTTTTCTCAACACTATGCCCACGCCTTCTATACAACGCCAGATCAGCTGGAATTTCCTAAGACACCCTTACCGGACTATTGGGATTTTCTTTACTTTTCAACCGTCCTAAGCATGTGTTGCCAAACCTCGGATGTTTTGGTTACAGCGAGCGATATGCGACGGATAGTGCTTTTACATAGCGTGTTGTCATTTTTCTTCAATGTAATCATTATTTCGATCACTGTGAATGTCGTCGCCGGGGTGCTTTAGTTTGCGCTTTTCATGAATCTTGCAATTCACGCGATAGCCACGGCGATACAATCTCTAATGCAATCAATTCCATCGGTAAATTGTGATCAACCATTCAATCGACCTAAATGTAAAACTTTGCCATACCAGTTTAATCTGGCCGCTACAGCTTGAAACCAGAACAGACGATGCAACCGAAAGTCGACACTGGGAAATTTTTGAATCGATTAAGACGCCCTGCTGGCAAAAACGAGATGATGAATTTACTGCCGATTCGGCAAATTTCAAAGAGCGACACTATCGCGAGTTCGTGTCATTCTTACCCTATGTACAGCGTTTTTTGTATGGCGAGGGAAGGCAAACCCATAAACGCAAAACGTCTGGCGATTCACCTATTCATGTCTATCGTCGAAAAGATGTTGCAACGCTCAGAGTAACACTTAGTCCCGACTCAGCCCCGATTTTGCTCAGTCTGGTTCATCTTGACCTCTATTTCTTCCATGATCTTGACCTTGCGATTTTGAATGTTGAGGTCAGAGCGAACGATTTACCTTTATCAAAGGTTCGAGAGTTCTTGTTTCGTTTCGGTCGAGCTTATCCGTCGGGGTGGGATGAGCAAGGCGCAGCACTCCACACTGCCTATCTCGTGGAGTGGTTAGACGTCAACGGCGGCATTGTTGCGACCTCGGATACCCAACGTCGAAGCAAATTTTTAGCCTATGCCTGCGAACACCGCACCCCATGCATCTCTGAACACTGGGCTTATTTACTACGCCCTATGGCATTATCTAACTCAGAAGAAAATGGGAAAATTCGCTATCGCCTGATCGAGTATCACCGAATGCCTGCCATGGTTTATTTAGCAATGCAGCAGCCGCGTTCGCTCTCGCCTGAGGACTGGGCTAGGATTGGCCTGGCCACCACGCTAAGTCCAAGCGAACCGCTGCCCACTCACGACGCCACTATTCAAGAGTTCAAAGAGCGGTATTGCTATGACAGGTTTTGGTTTAGTAGTGAAGCCGGTCCGAATACCCGAATCGTAGTTACTGGTAATAGCCTAACGTTAGTCGGTGACTCAAATAATGCAATATTTCTTGATGCGGAAAGAGGCGCTTTGGCACAGTTCCGCCACCAGTATTTTTTGGTGTTTTTAATCGCACATTTGCATCGTGCTGCGCTACTGGTTTTCTCAGATGTTTTAGTTGATTCGGTGAATGCGTTGCAGGTGAGAAACGACAAATCCGTGCGGCGATTTAAGCGCCAAATACGCGCTAACTTCGAAATATTTTTACGCTTTACCCATCGCTATTGGTTTCATCAAATCTCAGAGCGGCCCCAGGTTCAAGCGGTGTTCAATATGACGGCAAAGCATCTGGGCAACGATGCTCTCTATGAAGAAGTGCGCGACGAAATACGGGAAATGAGTCACTACTTAGACAGCGATTCTCAGCGCCGTCAATCCAATACCGTCGTTCGACTGACAGTGATCACCATCTTAGGGTTAATAGCGACAGTCACTACGGGCTATTTCGGGATGAACATCATTGCTTTTGGCGAAGGGTCGATTGCCATGCGATTGGCCCACGGGGTCATTGCGACTGCGATTTTTGTAAGCATGGTGATATTGGCAATTGTGCGCGCAAGAAGACTCTCAGATTTCATCGAAGCACTGGCCGACGATAAGATGAGTATCAAACGGAAATTTAAGGCTTTTTGGCGAGTCTTTTATCAGCGCAAAGGTGCAGAACCTGATTAGCTTGCTTTTCAAGCTGCATTGTAAAATATTACGATGCACAACACATTTTATTCAGCACCGCGGCTAGCATCAAAGATACGCGTTGCCTCTGTCTTAGTTATAGTCAGTTGTCACCTCCTGCCAACCTACCTGCGAGCCCAACCTCAGAGCCCATCCCCAAAGCTTATTGCGCCGCTCAAGCTCGCCATGATCGAATCAATGAGCGGCCCATTCGCCAACACTGGCGAGGCGGTTCAACGCAATTTGCAATGGGCAGTTGAGCGTGTCAATGCGAGAGGTGGCATCAAGATCAGTACCGACACTAGTCGATTACTCGAACTCCGAACCTACGATAGCAAAGGCCAAACTGATGGCGCATTATCGACCTTGCGGGCTGCGCTCGATGACGGAGCGCACATTATTTTGCAAGGCAATAGTTCAGCAATCGCAGCATCGTTAATCGAAGCTGT
>JAYWIG010000246.1:0-9552 GCA_043789035.1 Betaproteobacteria bacterium | reverse complement strand
AAGGTTATATGGATGTGGTGATGCTTGCTCAGCACGGAGTTGGAAATGCTGTGGCCACGCTAGGTACCGCGACAACTCCTGATCATGTCAAAAAACTTACTCGGTTAGTGGATCGAATAGTGTTTTCTTTCGATGGTGACAAGGCAGGTCGCAAGGCCGCTTGGAGGGCGTTAGAGGCTTGCTTGCCGCAACTCTCGGATACTAAACGGATTGATTTTTTATTCTTACCCGCCGAGCATGACCCTGATACCTTTGTGAAAGAGCATGGCGAAGAAGGGTTTCGCGAAATGTTGGACAACGCCAGTTCGTTTTCAGGGTTTATGCTGGGTACTTTGGCTGAGCGTAACGATATTGAAACCGCAGAAGGTCGAGCTCAGTTTTTAGCAGAAGCAAGGCCATTAATTCAGGCAATGCCGGAAATAGCGCTGAAGCTGCAACTGCAACGTCAGGTTGCTTTGAAGTCATCGGTGAGCGACGCAGAGCTGCAGCAATTTCTTGCTGCTAAGCCGACATCGGGTTTTGTACCTAGTATGCCTGCCTATGCACCCGCGCCGGGTAAACAGTCTTCTGGCAAACGTGCTTGGATTAAAGATTGGCAAAAGCCCGATCGAATGGCGATTGGTGCAATTCGAAGTAAAGCGGCACCGGTAAAGTTGATTCGGCGCAGCCATTTACTCACTTTATTACACCCGTTGCTAGCAAAAGAGACGCTAGACAAGCTCGGGGTGGATCGAATTCCCGAGGAGTTAAGCGCCTGGATAGCGGCACTTTCGCAATGTAATGATGGGTCGTTCGCCGGGCTTTGCGATGTGCTGCGTGACGGTTTTTCAGAACTAATTGCGGAAGTTGAAATCGATGCCGCGAGTGATAAAGCGCTTATCGCAGAAATGAGCTACGACGAAGCCTATACCGAATACGTCGATAGCATTCATAAACTTAGGGCGCGTCAGTTAAGACAGGAAAGTAACGACTTAATGATGAAAATTGGTTTGAATCAGGCCTCTGCTGAGGATATGCAGCGTTATCGGGATGTGATGGTTACGATAGCAAAATTGCATCCCACAGAGTAGCTGCATACGGGAGAGGTTCGTGGGTGATACAATAGAAGGTTCCCCGCGATGGAAAATGCCCGAATTGTGGGCTAGCCACACGTAAACAAGCAACTATTTAAGTCTTTGGCGCAAAACGCGCATAGACAGCTCAATGATTGGGCACATGCTTTAAGTGTGGTGGGGAATGTTGTGTTGATAGTTTGTGTCGAGAATTGTTTGGGGCTACGGAGTAATACCGGGCAAAACAGAGGCGGGCAAAAATGGTAGTTAAAAAACCAACGGCAGTAGTAGGTAAAAAGGTTGTGGCGGTTGCGAAAGTGGCTGTTGCTAAGGTTGTTGTTAAAGCCGCGGTTAAAGCTTCGGCTAAAACAGCGGCTAAAAATGTGGTTGTGAAGGTGCAAAAAACAGCAAGTGCTGTTAATACTGGGGCGAAAGCCAAAGTTGCGCCAAGCAAAACCGCAAAAAAACAGGATGCAAAGTCTTCCGCGAAAGCGAAGGCTGCGCCCAAACCTGTAGCGAAACGACCTTTGAAAAAACCTATTGTCGTGCCAAAGTTAGCCGCATCCGCTAAAGCTTCGCCCAAGCCAATCTCCCCAGCTAAGTTAACCAACACTGCAAAAAGCAAAGTTAATCAAGCGACTGCTCAAAAAGCAGCTGCTGCGAAATCTAAGGTAAATACCAAGTTGGCTACTAAGACCCCGAAAACTGATGTGAAAGTTGCTGTAAAAGCGGCAGCTAAAGCAAGCTCTGCTGCAAAAGCGTCACCCGCAAAAGAAGATAAAAAACTTGGCAAGCTCGTCGAGAAGATTGAAAAAATAGCGAAGGCTCCGAAAGCTGAGAAACCGGTGAAGGCCGAAAAGCCAGCGAAAGCTGAAAAGCCAGCGAAAGCCGCGAAAGCTGCAAAGCTCGAAAATGGTCCAATTGTCGATGGCGCAGATATTGCTAAGCCTGCAGCGAAAAAAGGCCGCCCTCGGTTGGTTAAACCCGCTGAGGACGACGATGATGATGATGGCGAGGCTAAGCCGGAGAAAATGCCCAAATCCGCAGTAGTACCTAAAGTCCGCGGTAAGCCTGGCCCAAAGCCAAAGCCTCGTGATGATGATGACGGTGACGGTGGCTTCGATGACGGCGACATAGCCGATATCGAAATTCCAGATGTTCCTGCGCCTAAGCGTGGCAAAGGTAAGCAGAAGGGCAAAGAAAAGCCCGGCATGAGCGAAGCCGAGATTGAAGCCAAGAGGAACAAGCTTAAGGTACTGATCAAGCTAGGTAAAGAGCGCGGCTTTTTGACCTACGCGGAAATTAACGACCACTTGCCTGAAGATTTGGTCGACGCAGAATCTATCGAAGCCATTATCAGCACCTTCAATGACATGGGTATCTCGGTCTACGACCAAGCGCCTGATGCTGAACAATTGTTGATGAATGACAATACGCCGGTTGCAACCAGTGATGATGACGCCGAAGAAGAAGCCGAGGCAGCCCTGTCAACTGTTGATTCGGAATTTGGCCGCACCACAGACCCAGTTCGTATGTATATGCGAGAAATGGGTTCCGTCGAGCTGTTAACCCGTGAAGGTGAAATTGAGATCGCTAAGCGGATTGAAGATGGCTTGAAGCACATGGTGATGGCCATTTCGTCCTGCCCTACAACCGTCGATGAAATTCTCGCTTGCGCAGATAAGATTCGTGCGGGCACTATGGGCATCGAGGAAATGGTTGATGGCTTGATCGATCCGAATGCCGTAGAGGTTCCGTTCGTACCTGGAGCCGCGGCCGCAGCTGCCGCAGCTGAAAATGCAGATTTTGACGAGGATGACGAAGACAGCGTCAACGCTGCCAATGCGGCCAAGCGTGAAGAATTAAGGCAAGCATCGCTTGTAAAGCTCGACGCCATTCGCGTGAACTTTGTTGAGATGAAAGCCTCTTTTGAGAAAGACGGCTACAAATCCAAAGGCTACGCGAAGTCGCAAATCGCGATTCTTGACGAATTACTCACGGTTCGATTCACTGCAAAAATGGTCGAACGCTTATGTGACACCTTAAGAGGGCAAGTTGAGTCGGTGCGCGCATACGAACGCTCTATTGGCGAGATTTGCGTGAAAAAAGTGGGCATGCCCCGTGAGCGCTTCATTCAAACCTTCCCTGGCAACGAAACTAACTTGAAATGGATCGACGGTGAGCGTGCAAGTAACCCGCCTTACATCGCCATCTTAGAGCGTAACGTTCCAGCCATTCAAGATTTACAGCAAAAGCTGATCGACTTACAAGCCCGCGTAGTTTTGCCATTGCCAGATCTTAAAGAGATCAACAAGCAAATGGCGATGGGCGAAGCAAAAGCACGTAAAGCTAAGCGTGAAATGACTGAGGCTAACTTACGCTTGGTTATTTCGATTGCGAAGAAATATACAAACCGAGGTTTGCAGTTTCTAGACTTAATTCAAGAAGGCAACATCGGCTTGATGAAGGCGGTTGACAAGTTTGAGTATCGTCGCGGCTACAAGTTTTCGACTTATGCGACCTGGTGGATTCGCCAGGCGATTACTCGTTCGATTGCCGATCAAGCTCGGACGATTCGTATCCCCGTACATATGATCGAAACCATCAATAAGATGAACCGTATTTCTCGTCAGATTTTGCAAGAGACGGGCTTAGAGCCAGACCCGGCAACGTTAGCGCTAAAGATGGAGATGCCTGAGGACAAGATTCGCAAGATCTTGAAGATCGCTAAAGAACCAATTTCAATGGAAACACCGATTGGTGATGATGACGATTCTCACTTAGGTGATTTCATTGAAGACACCCACACATTGGCTCCTGCCGATGCGGCATTGCATGGTTCTATGCACAACGTGGTGAAAGAGGTTCTTGATTCACTTACGCCACGAGAAGCTAAGGTATTGCGTATGCGTTTCGGTGTCGAGATGAGTACGGATCACACCTTAGAAGAGGTTGGTAAGCAGTTTGACGTGACCCGTGAACGGATTCGCCAAATCGAAGCTAAAGCATTGCGCAAGTTACGTCATCCTTCTCGCGCTGATAAACTCAAGAGTTTTCTGGAAGGTCAATAACTCTCTCGTTTTTCTCTCGAATCTCCGAAAAAACACCACAGGTAACCCAATATTGCGTATTGGGTACCCCAATTACAAATGAGTGTTTAACGGATGGTTTACCAGTCGCTGGGTTCCTGAGGTAGCAATCCATCCATCCGCTACCTTGGGTTCGAACGATACGTGCCTGTTCTTTGACGAGTTGTAAGCCATTAGCGTCTTGCAGTTCCATAGCGTTTGTGCCGATCAATTGAGGCTCACCCCCGTGTGCGATGACTAAGCCACCAACTTGGGTGACGACGACAAATAAGTCGTTGTGATGGAACTTACCGTCTTTGCGAGAAAACTCTTTCGCAGCGCTTTCTATTCCTACTGCTAAAACGTAGTCGCATGCGCTTTTTGCCCATGACATGCATTCTTGACGACTGCTCAATCGTGACGCTTTAATAACAACCAAATTTTTGTCTAAGCTAAATGCTTCGTTCTCTAACGAGGCTGCTAGCTTTGCTACTTGATCTACCGCCGATGCGTTCTGTTGCGTGAGGGTTGCCATTTGTTCGACAGCCAGCTTGATCTGCCCAACACCCGCGCTCTGCTCGGTAGACGCGCCAGACACGTCATCGATCAATTCTTGCGCCTGTGAAACTTGTGTAAGTACATCCTCGAGAATTCTTGAACTTTCATTGGCTGTGTCCATACCTTGCTGAACCTGCCGACTTGCACCCAAAATTCGTTCACGGATTAGTTTGGCAGCTTCAGAGCTTCGCGCAGAAAGCTCGCGCACTTCATCAGCTACTTGGGTGAAACCTCGACCATGTTGGCCAGCTCGGGCAGCTTCGATCGACGCATTCAGAGAAAGCATACTAGTTTGGGCAGCAAAGCCTTCGATAAGTTCTATGATTTGCAAAACTCGCTGTGATTTCTTGCCAGTCTCAGTCACCGCATTATTGATCGCGCTTACCTGATCGGCACCATCATAGGCAGCTTCTGTTGCGCACTTTGCAATGTCGCTAACCTCTTTGGCATTTTGAGCGTTTCTTTCGATGGATGCTGTGAACTCCTCCAAACCGGCCGCAGTTTCTTCCAACATGGCTGCGATTTCCTCGGCTCTTACTGACAGTTGGGTGGCATTGTTAGAGGCAAGTTTGCTGCCTTCAAGCAAGTCTTCAGCTGTTCTTGCTGTTTCATCAGCCATACGTTGGACGCTGTTTAAATAGCAGGTGATGAGGCCAACCACACCATTTTTCGAGAACTGATTGTTTTCATGTTCTTTGCTCAGTTGCCAATCGCCAACCATTGCTCTATCAATAATGGCCGAACCGGCGTCAACGCTACGAGCTTGTAAATAGTTAAATCCAATCATGAAATAAAGCAGCAGACATAAGCAAGAAAGCACAACAACCCATTGCCAAGAAGGTGGCAATAACACTTTCGCAAAGAGGCATCCACCGATGGCAATCGCAGTGGCGTAGCTCAACACCTTTAAATCGTGTTTTGCATACAGGGCAAGAGCTGGCGAGCCTAATCTTTCGATAATATTACGCATTAACGATCACCTTTCCATACACGCTGCCAACAATGAAGATGTTTTCATTTCTAAAGCGTTCTCCGTAGGTTAGCTTCGTTACATTTTCCCCAGACACTGGATGAATCGCTAGCTGGTTTATCCATGCATATGTTTTCTGCAATACGGCATCTCGCATGCTCTGGATATCCACCGTCGCAAGTACATCTTTAGAATCAATATGGGTTCTGCCAACATATAGACTGTTTTTGGTATTTGCCAAGCATGTACCGTCGAAATTCCATACTGAAATAGAGACAGTTTGCTGCTTTGCATCTGGAGCACTATTTTGACTATTTAGGTCGTCACAAATTGCTTCGATACCCCGTAATTTTGCATCGCTTATAGCACTTTTGACGATGCCAACCGCTACATCACTGTCGCCAAACTCTTCGCTAGAAAATGAATTTAAGTGCGCCATTAAATTGGCAGCATTTGCTTGCGTTGCCGAAGTCACCTTGACAAGCGCATCGGCTGCACCGGCATTTTCCTGAGTAAGGCTAGCCATTTGTTCTAGTGCAACTTTGATTTGCTCTACCCCAGCAGTTTGTTCGCTCGAAGCTAATGCGATTTCTTGAATAAGTGTATGTGTATTATCCGTTAGATTAGCAATTGAGCCAATGGCTGCAGCAGCAGCGCGGGTAAGATCGGTACTCGATTCAATTTCAGTAAGGCATTCCGTGACAATGTCTTTCGCCGCAGTTGCAGAAAGCGACGCACGCTGCGCAAGCTTTCTAACTTCAGTGGCTACGACGGCGAAGCCTCGGCCATGATCTCCCGCACGTGCTGCTTCAATCGCGGCATTGAGTGCGAGTAAGTTTGTTTGAAAAGCGATGTCCTCAATAAGTGAAATTGATTCAAGTACCTTTTTTGATTCATTAGCAGTGGCGTCCAATCGTTCGATTAAAGTACTCATTGCTCCTTTGGCCGATAAAACTAAATTAGCTGCTTTATCCGCCCGATTTGTCGCTTCTTTTGTGTTGAGCATGTTCCTCTCAACAGTTGCCGAAAACTCTTCCATTGCAGAAGCGCTTTCCTCCAACATCGAGGCAATCTCTTCGGCCCTTTGTGCAAGAGCCTCAGAGTTGCTGTCTAATTGAAGACAAGAACCCGATATCTCATTGGCGCTATAACGCGTTAAACCGGCTATTTCACGAATGCCTTTGTGCAACTGAACTAGGCGCGTAAGTACGGTTGATTTTCCGTCATTTAGCGAAGGCAATAAAAGATCATTGTTGATGATGCTTTGAATTCCTGTGGTCAACGAAATACGCATCGCCAAGATGTGATCTTGTAAGCCAACGAGTAAGTAACCGAGTAGCAACCCTAGTGCAAAACTATTTGCATTGGCAGCAGAACTATGGCCAAAAAGGAGACTTACAGCGAATAGAAATCCGACCATCGTAACAATGGTGTTGCAAGCAAAAATAGAGATATGGCTGTAAATAACACGAATGGGTTTGGTGAAAGGCATGGTTGTGGAGCGAAGCTGCCCCATTTGAATACTCATGTTGAAATTTCCTGTAACTGTTTTAATTTAGTTTGTTGTAAGTATTGAGAAATTGCTCTTGGAAAGTCTTTTAGATTGAGTTGTGCATCGACATGCCCTTCATTTTTTGCCGCCTTAGGCATGCCGTAAATCACGCTACTTTTCTCGTCCTGCGCAAAAACTGTGCCTCCGACGGCATGAATAGTTAAACTGCCGATAGTCCCGTCTTTACCCATACCTGTTAGTACGCACACAAGGGCATGCTGCCCAGCCGCTTTTGCCACGGAGTCGAACAATAAATCGATATTTGGTTTATTAAGATCGCTCTTGTCTGGTTTTGTTAAACGTATTGCATAGCCGGACTTCCCACTTGAAGCATGAACTCTCTTTACGACGGAGATGTGTTGGTCGCCTGGGGCAACGTAAGCCGTACCTGCGCAAAGTGATTCACCGTTCCTTGCGTGAACGACTTTTAGTTTGCACAGCTTATCGATTCTTTCTGCATAGAGTTGCGTGAATGGCATTGGCATGTGAATTGCAATGACGATGGGTGGTAAGTCACTAGGTAGATCTTTCAAAAGGCAGGCAACGGCGTTTGGCCCACCTGTTGAGGCACCAATTGCAATGAGTGAATTTTCGACCCGCGCATAGCCGCGCTCCGCTGATTGAATCAGCTTGGGCTTTGCTTGCTTTGCAGGCTCATTTCTTTCGGCTTTGATACCCTGAGGATGGCTTTGGGCTGCAACTCTAATTTTTCCAATGAGCTCAATGCCATAGACCGCGATGGCGTTTTCAAACGAATCCATACCCTTTGGGGTGGGTTTTAGGACAAAATCTACCGCACCAAGTGATAAGCATTCGAGCGTAATCTGTGCGCCGCGTGCAGTTACTCCAGACACCATAACAACGGGCGTCTTAAGAGTTGAATTTAGTTGCGCAAGCAAGGCTGGGCCATTGAGATGAGGCATCTCTACATCGAGGGTAATTACATCAGGTTTTAGTATTTCGATGGCGCTTTGAACGCTGCGACCGTCCCTACAATAGCCGACCACTTGAACATCCGTATACGGTTCTAACAGCTTAGTGATGATCCCTCGCGCGGCTGCGGAATCATCGACCACAAGGAGCCTGATTGGTTTCACTGAATCACCTCGCAGAAAAGGCTGACATCGGCAGAAAGGTTGGGATGCGTTTTGATGAGAGTATCGGCATAGATCTTCTCATCTCGATCAAATGTTGGAGTTACCTTGGCGATTGAAAAACAGGCGGGAATACCCACTAATGGGTCGAGGTAAATTTTACGAGGCAATACCCCGCCAGTATTTTGCGCAGAAACGAAAATCTTTTCAGTCTTTAAGTACTTAAGTGCAAAAGCGATATTTCCCTTTCCGATATCTGACATCCCAGATAAGACGTTAGCACCACCAAACACCCACGCCTGCAATCGATTCCTTTCAGCGCCCAACATCATCATCTTGTTGATGAGAAGCTCCATTGCATTTACGCCATAGCGAGCACTTGCGTTAAGAGCATGTGCAGGTTCAATCCCAAGGCCGCTTGTTGTAATACCGGGCAACATGAAGTGGTTAATGCCTGCGGTTTCTGACTCAATATCGGTTAAGCAAACCGCGACGCAAGAGCCAAGTACCGTCATCATCATTTCAGGGTTGTAGCTCGGGGCACACCCTGCTTTGAGCGCAAGGTATTCGCCGGGTAGGATTCGTTGCACCTGACGCTGATGCACTCGATCATAAAACCTGTGGTTGCTATTTGCGCGGCTCATGAAGAACCTCTGCGTAAGGCATACACGGTGCGCCCGATCGATGAAAAAACACTATCGGAGTGAGGCAGCATTTCTGCGTGACCGGAAATAAGCAAACCATCTGGCTTAAGGGTTGTCGCAAACTTGCTGACCAAGGTACGCTGAGTTTCTGCGCCGAAGTAGATCATCACATTACGACAAAAGATTACGTCAAGATCTTTCCAAGGCGCGGGCGAGCCCGCTGTGAGGTTGAAAGCCTTAAACTGAATTAATCGCCTAAAGTTTGATTTGAATTGAATATCTTTATCTGGCAGTACATCAAAGTATTTTTCGACTTGCGCTGGTGACACGCTGTTCAGATCTGACTCTGAGTAAATACCCTTCTCCGCATGAACCAGAGCGGTAGTATCGATGTCTGTGGCAAGAATCAACGGTTTTATCGATTTCGCGAGTTGAGGGAATGCGTCTAGAAGCGCGATGAGAATTGAGTAGGGTTCTTGGCCAGTCGAGCAACCGGCACTCCAAACTTGCAACGTCTCTAGTTTGTTTTGTACATGTGAGCAGAGAATTGGAAAGTGATGGGCTTCGCGGAAGAACGAAGTTACGTTGGTGGTGAGTGCATTCACGAATCGTTG
>JAYWIG010000245.1:0-2711 GCA_043789035.1 Betaproteobacteria bacterium | reverse complement strand
TTATTAGCACGACCGATTCGGGCTTCACGACAACGTTGTTTTGCCGGGAAAAGAACCAAGAGCGCGAGATTTGGGACGGCTATCGATTTGGCCCCGCTGCCGCCAAAGAGCTCTTCGGTGTTGACGAGGCATTACCCATTAGCGAATTCGATGCGGTCCTCACCAAACTCATGGCTAACCAGCCAAACTTGTTATACCCCCTTGGCGATGGCGCCGCCGTCGAGCAACGAGTAACCAACGCGCTTGCGGCAGTAAGAGCGCAAGCACGCGCCGGTATAGTGGCACCAAAGCAGATGATGGATGTTCGCGCGATCATCGACGAGATGCGCTTGGTCAAAGACAATGACGAAGTTGCCATCATGACACGTGCAGCGCAAATTTCCGCTCAAGCACACATGCGTGCCATGCAAAGCTGCAAGCCAGGCATGTTCGAGTACCAAGTTGAAGCAGAAATGCTTTACCTATTCAAAAAGCACGGCTCTCAGTTCCCCGCTTACAGCTCGATTGTGGCGGGCGGTGCCAATGCCTGTGTACTGCACTACCGAGAGAATAATGCCAAGCTTAACAGCGGCGATTTGTTGCTCATTGATGCGGGTTGCGAACTTGATGGCTATGCCAGCGACATTACCCGCACATTTCCTGTGAACGGAAAATTTACGGCAGGGCAACGCAAACTCTACGATATTGTTTTAGCTTCGCAAGCGGCGGCGGTTGCTGCAACAAAACCTGGGGCCACCTTCAACGCTCCACACGAAGCAGCTGTAAACGTTTTAGTGCAAGGCATGCTCGATGTGGGGTTACTTAAGGGCTCTTTGAGTGAAGCATTGGAGAGCGGCAGCTATAAACGCTTCTACATGCACCGCACTAGCCACTGGATAGGCATGGACGTACATGATTGCGGCGACTACATCGAACCAGGCACGCCACCTAGTACGGATGCAACGAAACCAGCAGTATCGAATCGAATTTTGCATCCCGGCATGATGTTGACCTTAGAACCTGGCATTTATGTACGCGCTGCCGACGATATTGCGCATGAGTTTCACAATATCGGCATTCGTATAGAAGACGATGCGCTTGTGACGAATAAGGGCTGCGATCTACTCACCAAAGATGTCATCAAGACTGCCAATGATGTTGAACAGCTAATGAAAAATTGATTCCGTGTAGAATCGCGCCTCTCGCGAATTCTCTGCAATGACACCCCCAAATACTTTTTACATCGGCAAACACGCAATTCCCAATCGCGTGTTTGTTGCGCCTATGGCAGGTGTCACTGATCGCCCGTTTAGGCAGTTGTGCAAACGCTTAGGCGCAGGCTACGCAGTGTCTGAAATGGCTGCGTCAAACCCGAAGTTATGGGCGACAGTAAAAACTGCTAGGCGAACAAACCATGACGGCGAAGTAGAACCAAAATCGGTACAACTCGCTGGCGCTGATGCGGCGATGATGGCCGAAGCCGCAAAATTCAACGTTGATCGCGGTGCACAAGTCATCGATATCAATATGGGTTGCCCTGTGAAAAAGGTTTGTAACGTTTACGCAGGTTCTGCACTGATGGGGCAAGAAGCTTTGGCGTTGAAAATTATCGAAAGCGTTGTCAAAGCCGTCGATGTTCCGGTGACGGTTAAAATGCGCACTGGTTTAAGCGTTGCTGAAAATAATGTGGTTCGATTTGCGCTTAATGCAGAATCTGCAGGCGCCCAAATGATTACCGTACATGGCCGTAGCAGAGCTTGCGGTTATGTTGGCACGGTGGATTACAACAGTATTGCAGCAGTAAAGGCTGCGGTCAGAGTGCCAGTGGTGGCCAATGGTGATATCGATTCACCCGAAAAAGCAAAATGGGTCATTGAATATACAAGAGCTGATGCGGTGATGATTGGCCGCGCGGCGCAAGGCAACCCTTGGATATTTAAGCAAATTGATGAGTTTATTGAACGGGGTATTGTGGTTGCACCACCCAGCCTCGAAGCCATTGAAGCAGAACTCAGCGCACATTTACAAGAGCATTATCAGTTTTATGGCGAATTCATTGGCCTTAGAACTGCCAGAAAACATGTTGGGTGGTACTTAAAACAGCACCTAGCGAATTTACCAAATAGCAAACTGTGGTCAGACGAATTCAATTCGATCGAATCAATCGAAAATCAAGTGGCTTTTTTGGCTACGATCTTCGACGCATTAAAAAACCATGCACAGTTTATTCAAAATCAATCTCAAGTTATTGAGAACACGGGAGTACCAGAACAATGTTGGAGATGGGTCGCATGAGTGTGCATCAAGGTAAGCCACAACCGCCAATTGACGAAGCCGTTCGCGCTAGCTTGGAGAAATACTTTCATAGCTTGGAAGGCGCACAAGCTGGCGAGGTTTACGACATGGTCATCAAGGCGGTAGAGCGCCCAATGTTGCAAATGATTATGCAAAGAGCCGACGGCAATCAATTGCGTGCCAGCGAAATTTTAGGCATCAATCGAAACACTTTGCGCAAGAAGCTTAAAGCGCATGGCATGATTCAACGCACTCCCTAATCAATTTCTCTTCAACTCGTCCATGCAAGTCAAACAAGCTCTCATTAGCGTTTCAGATAAAACCGGCGTGGTGGAGCTTTGTAAATCGCTACATGCTCTGAACATCAAGTTGATTTCAACCGGCGGCACCGCAAAACTGCTTGCAGAGCAAGGCTTGCCTGTCACCGAAATTGCCGA
>JAYWIG010000244.1:0-2721 GCA_043789035.1 Betaproteobacteria bacterium | reverse complement strand
TGTACGCGGGTTATGTTGCTTGGCGTGGCATCTGCGAAGAAGCGTCATTGTCGACGCTTACTTTGCAAACGCTGTTTGCGAACTTCGGTTTTGGCTTGCCAGATCATGAGCAAATGCTGGGCTACCCTGTGGCAGGCCCTGGCAACGACACCCGTGTCGGCAAACGATGCTATAACTTTGTTTGGTATCGGCCTGCCTTGGGCGATACGCTCAAGCAGTTAATGACCGATGCCGATGGTATTGAATACAGTAATGAACTTGGTGGCGGTATTCCTCCGCAAAAAGTCAGTTGGCGTGAATTGGCTGCCGTGCGTGAAGCTGCAGCGCGATTGCTAGCACCACAATTTGCAGAAATTTTGCAGAAAACCGCCCAACCATTTTTGCAACCGATATTCGATCTCTGCTCAACTAAGATTGCGTTTGATCGAGTGGCTATCATGGGCGACGCTGCATTCGTTGCCCGGCCTCACGTCGGCATGGGAGTGACCAAGGCCGCAGAAGATGCCGAAGCGTTAACCGATGCGATATTGGCTCACGGATTAACGGCAAAAGCGTTAGAAGCTTTCGAGGATGCACGCCTAAAGCCAGCAACGGCTGTGGTTGAGCGTGGCAGGCAACTCGGTGCCTACATGGAATCGCAAAGCTTTTCCGCAAAACAATTCAATAACGCTGATGTGGCTCGATCAGCGCAAAAAGTGATGAATGAAACCGCCGTTGATTTGGCGCTTCGAGCTACTGCAACAAATTGAAAATATATAAAAGGAGACTTCAATGAAAAACATCAAGACGCTAGGTTCCTCAACCCGCCGCAACATTATTGTTGGTGGCACAGCGGCGGCCAGTTTGCCGCTGTTCAATATTGCCAGTGCACAAACCGGCAATATCAAAATCGGCTTTCCGACCCCACTTACCGGCGCGTTTTCTGCCGAAGCGCAAGACCAAGTGCGGTCCGCAGAACTTGCCATCAAAGAGTTCAATGACGCTGGCGGCTTCAATGGTCGCAAAGCCGAGTTACTCGTGCGAGATGACAAGCTCAATCCGGGCGAAGCCGCAACGCGTACTTTAGAGTTGATCGAAAAGGACAAGGTTGATTTTGTCGTTGGTTCATTATCTGCCGCAACGCAGTTGTCGATTAACGCTGTATGCCGCGACCGCAAAATTTTATTCAATTCGATTAGCCAATCAGACGCTATTAACGAAGCCAAAGACTGGAGCATGTACACCTTCCACGAAGCGCTAAACCCCCACATTACTTCGGGTGCGGTTGCGCGCTATGCCTTTGCGAAGTACGGCAAGAGAGTGGTTTACTTAACCGCTGACTATGCCTATGGCAACGAAATGGTTAGGGGCTTCCAACGTGCTGGCCAAACCATGGGCGTGCAGATGCTGGCAGACATTCGCCACCCTTTGGGTACGTCGGATTATTCTTCGTTCTTGCCACGAATTCAGGCACTCAAGCCTGACATTCTGGTCATGAATAACTTCGGTCGCGATAATCTGAACGCAACTAAACAAGCAACCGATTTTGGTTTGAAAGCCACGACAAAAATCATTACACCAATCTTGCTGTACACCGCACGTTTAGCTGGTGGTGCTGATGTGTATGACGGCGTTCTCGGCGGCACTTCTTACTACTGGGGTATGGAAGACAAAATACCGTCTGCTAAAGTGTTCAATGATAAGTTTCGTAAAGCCTACGGTGGCACTGTTCCGTCAGATTACGGTGCACTAGGATATGCAGGCGTTCGTAGCGTACTACAAGCGGTTCGAGACTCTAAGTCGACAGAATCACTTCGGGTGAGCATCGCCATGCGCCAGATGAAATACGATTTTTACAAAGGCCCGCAAGAGTATCGCAAGTGTGATCATCAATCGGTACAGTCTGTTGTGATCGTTGAATCGAAATCAAAGAACATGAAAGATAAGTACGACGTATTTAACGTCTTGTCGATTGAGAATGCAGACGAGAAAAAGTTGCGTTCATGCGACGAGCTCGGCCATAAGATTACGACTTAAATTTCAAGCAAAGCGTTAAGAGTATGGGCGACATTACCCCGCAATTACTTGCGCTTCAACTTGTTACTGGAATTGCGTTAGGCTCTGTCTACGCACTTCTAGCGGTCGGGTTGTCGCTCATTTTTGGCATGCTCACGGTGGTGAATTTCGCCCACGGAGCTTTCTTCATGGTGGGCGCGTTTTTGGGCGTTTACTTTCTTGGCATTACTGGAAATTTTTGGTTTAGCTTGCTGCTTACGCCAATTGCTGTTGGTTTGATTGGGCTTGTCACTGAGAAGTTTCTGGTTCGCCCTTTATATGGCCGTGGTATCGACTACCCACTGTTATTAACGTTTGGTTTGAGCTATGTAATGATCGATGCGATGCGCTTTGCATTCGGCATCGAAGGTTTACCCTCTAGCACTCCGGCAGCATTGCGCGGCGCCACAGATTTAGGTTTTGGCCACTTTCCAACTTATCGATTGTTCTTGATCGCAATTACCGCCGTCATTATGCTGGCACTCTGGCTGTTTATTGAGAAAACCAAGTTTGGACTGATTATTCGGGCCGGTGCTCGCGATCCTGAAATTGTTCATGTGCTGGGCATTGATGTTTCGAAAGTATGGGTAATGGTGTTTGGTTTGGGCACCGCGATTGCAGGTTTGTCCGGCGTCTTGGCTGCGCCTACGCGTGCGGTGAACCCTGAAATGGGAATACCGATTCTGG
>JAYWIG010000243.1:0-9656 GCA_043789035.1 Betaproteobacteria bacterium | reverse complement strand
TTAAGGGGCGGGTAAAAAGCCCAACATTCACACTGATGGAGCCTTACGCAATCACCAACAATGCCTTGGTCAAGAATGTCTATCACTTCGATTTCTATCGATTTACGGCGGGCAGCGACTGGCGAGACGCTGGCTTTGAGGAATACCTCCCCGGCAGCGGCATCGCTATTGTTGAATGGCCAGAGAACGCAACAGGCCTACCAACACCCGATATTGATCTTCATCTTGCTCATGGCGAAGAAGAAACAATCCGCTTTGCAACACTCCACACCCATTCGGACAAAGCTAAAAAGGCCGCAACTGATATCGGCAAGCTCGGGGCTGCTTTATGAAACGCCGCACATTTATTGGAACAGCACTTTTGGTGCACCTCCCGACAGCATCGGGCACGGTACTACTAGGTGTTCGGATTTGGCCTGCGAAAGAATACACCCGGGTTACTTTAGAAATCGATCAGCCACTGCAGTTCACGCAAACCGTATTAAATGACCCACCTCGGCTCTATGTCGACCTAGAAGGCATTGATGTCGATGCGCAGTTGCGCGATATGGTGTCTAAGGTACAGGCCGATGACCCTTACATCAAGTCTGTACGGGTTGGTCAAAATAGGCCAAAAGTTATTCGCTTGGTGTTTGATTTAAAAGAACCAGTCAAGCCACAGTTGTTTGAGCTTGCGCCAGTTAGTATTTACAAAACTCGCCTAGTGCTCGACTTATATCCTACAAAGGCTGTCGATCCTCTTGCGGCATTAATTGCCAAGGCGGAAATCCTAGAACCGAAAGTCGATAAGAAACCAGAAGTAAAAGATCCTTTAGGCGATCTCATCAGAGAAACTGGTAAAGAAGCACCTAAACCCTCTGAATTACCTACCGAGGTTGCAACGAAGCCAAAGCCAAGCAAAGCACCAGCAATCAAACGCCTAGTAACTATCGCGCTAGACCCTGGCCACGGCGGTGAAGACCCCGGCGCTGTAGGCAAAGGGGGTACTCGCGAAAAAGACGTCGTGTTAATGATCGCCAAACTGCTAGAGCAACGTATCAACGAAGAACCCAATATGCGAGCGTACTTAACTCGTAATTCGGATTTTTTCGTGCCACTTGCAGAGCGCGTCTCCAAAGCCCGGCGCGTGCAAGCCGATTTATTTGTATCAATTCATGCCGATGCGTTTATCGACCGTCGAGCCAAAGGCGCATCGGTATTTGTATTGTCAGAGCGAGGCGCATCAAGTGCAGCAGCACGTTGGATTGCAGCGAAAGAAAATGGTGCAGACGCTGTTGGAGGGCTGAACTTTAAAGGCCAGAACAAAGAGGTCAGCAACTTACTGCGCGAGCTTAGTGCAACCGCACAAATTCAAGCAAGCACTTTACTCGCAAAATCGATTATTAAAGAAATGGGCAGTATCGGCAGCCTGCATAGCACAGGGGTAGAGCAAGCAGGTTTTGCTGTATTAAGAGCGCCCGACATTACTTCAATCTTGGTCGAAACCGCCTTTATCAGCAACCCAGACGAAGAGGCCAGGCTATCTGATAAAACCTACCAAGACAAAATCGCCAATGCCGTGTTCAAGGGATTACGGGCTCACCTAATCAAAAACCCGCCTCCTCCGAAGGTGATTATTTAGCTTTTCTTTTATTCAACCAAATTTTTAATACTTGGTACACAGCAGGCAAACCAGGAATGACGATCATAGCAAGGGTAACAATAGAAAAGTTTTTTTGCACCCAAGGTGTGTTCCCTATCATGTAGCCAAGCACGGTTAACGATCCAACCCAGAAGCAACCGCCAATCACATTATAAAGGGCGAACTTTGGGTAGGACATATGCCCGACACCGCCCACAAACGGCGCGAAGGTACGAACAAAGGGTAAGAATCGCGCCACGATAATTGTCATTGGACCGTGCTTTTCATAGAAAGCATGAGTTTTATTAAACGCTTCTTTGTTAAAAAAACGCGAATCTTCCCAACTAAAAACTTTGTTGCCAAAGTAGCGCCCAATCGAATAATTTAGAGCGTCACCGGTAACAGCCGCAACAATTAACAGCGGAATCAGAATCGATAAAGACAAGCCGCCTAAACCAGCAATCGCACCCGCTACAAATAGCAGTGAATCCCCAGGCAAAAACGGCATTACGACTAGGCCGGTCTCCACAAAGATAATGAGAAAAAGCAAGGCATAAACCCAAGCGCCGTACTCAGTCGTCATTGCAGCCAAGTACTTATCGAGATGCAAAAAGATGTCGATAAGTTTCGAAAAGTTTAACTGGCTAAGTTGTTCCATTGTTACTTTAGTCTAACGTTGATAGGCGCAATGATACTTTGGCATTGAGCTAGGAACCTTCACCGTATGCATTTGCCCTGTTCGGTTTAGCTTCTGGTAAACCAACACACATCAGCTTTTCCCCTTTAGGCAATCTGCTAAGTAAAGTAAGTAAGTTTGAGTGCAAGGGGCCGGAGTCAAAAAACTCCAAGTTGGGGCTTTGCATTTTTTTGTGCATTACCTGAATGAAAGCTGCACAAAAATAAAGCACTCCACATTGAATTTGGTGCGCTCGTGTAGGGAATTCTGGCCTTTATAGCTTGGCACGCAGCTTGCATAGCATAACTTGTCATAACGAGTTGTTGCAGTGTTTACACTGAGATTGGCTAACGTGCGTTCCTCAAGTTCTAAACCTAAGTTCACGCCAAGCTTTACCGCCGATAGCAAGGTTTCGTCACTCTTGCCTACTCCGTTGTATACGCAAATCAAAAGAGTGTTGCGAGAGATGATTCTTGCTGGGGTCTACAAGCCCCATCAGCAAATGCCCTCTGAAAGTGAAATGATCGAGAGCTTCAATGTCAGTCGCATTACTGTTCGCCAAGCGCTGAATGATTTGCAAAACGAGGGGCTTATTTTTCGTATTCATGGCAAAGGGACATTTGTTTCTAAACCCAAAGCGTTCCAAGATCTCACAAGATTGCAGGGCTTTAGTGAGGCTATGAGGCAAATGGGATACGAAACCTTTGCCAAAGTACTTTCCTGCAAAAACATGTCTCCAAGCCCTCAAATTCAAGAACGCTTGCAGTTGGGTAAGCGAGCAAAAGTGACAGAACTTAAACGCCTACGTTATTTAAATCGCGAACCAATTTCAGTCGATGTAAGCTACTTTCCAGCAGCAATTGGGGCGCGATTGGCTAACAAAGATTTGGCCTCTCGTGATGTTTTTGCCATTTTAGAAAACGACCTTGGTATCGCGCTCGGTCATGCCGATTTGCAAATAGGTTCGGCTTTGGCCGATGAAAATTTTGGCCATCTCTTAGGTCTCGAAGAAGGTGCGCCAGTACTCACCATAGAGCGTACTACCCATGATCAGAAAGGCCAGCCCATCGACTTCGAGCATTTGCATTACCGGGGCGACGCCTTCCAATACCGAGTACGCGTTGAGCGCGTACCTCTTAACCACAACTAAGGACGAATGATGCAGATGAATACCATCGAACTTGAGTACGATATTGTTGTTGTTGGCGGGGGCACAGGCGGGCCGATGGCGGCAGTCAAGGCCAAAGAAAAGAACCCCAAACTGCGTGTGCTGGTGTTAGACAAAGCCCACGTGAAGCGAAGCGGCGCCATTTCGATGGGTATGGACGGCTTGAATAACGCCGTGGTACCAGGTCATGCCACGCCTGAACAATACACTAAAGAAATCACGGTTGCGAACGACGGCATTGTCGATCAAAAAGGCATTTACGCCTACGCCAGCAATAGCTTTTCCATGATTGAAGAGCTTGATCGCTGGGGTGTGAAGTTTGAAAAGGACGAAACTGGCGACTATTCGGTGCGCAAAGTTCATCACATCGGTTCATACGTCTTGCCGATGCCTGAAGGTCACCACATGAAGAAGGTGCTCTATAGACAATTAAAGAAAGCCAGAGTCGAAATTACCAATCGCGTTGTTGCTACACGGTTACTCACTGGACCAGATGGCAGCATTGCGGGGGTCATGGGTTTCGATTGCCGCACTGCTGAGTTTTATGTCATTAAAGCCAAGGCAGTAGTGTTATGCACCGGTGCTGCCGGTCGTTTAGGCTTACCAAGTTCAGGCTATTTGTTTGGCACATATGAAAACCCTACCAACTGCGGTGAAGGTCATGTGATGGCCTATCACGCAGGAGCAGAACTGACTAACTTGGAATGCTTCCAAATTAACCCCCTCATTAAAGATTACAACGGCCCGGCCTGCGCTTACGTCACTGGCCCATTTGGTGGCTATACCTCGAACAATAAAGGTGAGCGCTTTATCGAGTGCGATTATTGGAGTGGGCAAATGATGATGGAGTTCTATAACGAACTTCAGGGTGGCAAGGGGCCAGTGTTTCTCAAGCTCAATCATTTAGCAGAAGAAACCATTGCCGAGATCGAGCATATTTTGCACAGCAACGAGCGGCCAAGCCGTGGTCGCTTTCACGAGCGCCGCGGTGTTGACTACCGCAAGAGCATGATTGAGATGCATATCTCTGAGATCGGCTTTTGCAGTGGCCATAGCGCCTCGGGAATTTGGACAAACGAAAAGGGCGAGTGCTCAATTCCTGGTCTTTATGCCGCTGGTGATTGTGCAAGCATCCCGCACAACTACATGCTAGGTGCCTTCGTATACGGTAAGTTCTGCGGTGAGAACGCTGCTGAATATGTTCAACGAACTCCACAACCCATCCTAAATCAAGATCAGATTAAGGTTGAAAAGGCTCGGGTCGCGGCACCGCTTTCACGCACCGAAGGCTTAACACCATTCCAAGTGGAGTACAAAACCCGTCGCTTAGTAAACGATTATCTGCAGCCACCAAAAGTTACTCGAAAGATGGAAATTGGCTTGCAGCGCTTCGATGAGATTCGGGAAGATCTTGATGCCATGGTGGCCAACGATCCGCATGAATTAATGCGGGCCATGGAAGCCCACACGATTCGCGATTGCGCCGAACTAGCTACCCGTGCTTCTTTGTTCCGAACCGAGAGTCGGTGGGGCTTGTACCACTTGCGTGTGGATTATCCAGAAAAAGACGAGGAGAACTGGTTCTGTCATAGCAACGTGCGCTGCGATGAGGCTGGCCAAGCTGTATTTAGGAAGCGTGAAGTGGAACCGTATGTTGTGGAATTGAGCGATCAAGAAAAGTCGGCTTATCAAAGGCTGCGTGTTTCCAAAACTGCCGAAGCCGCATAACTATATTCTAAGAAGGAGCTTCTATGACTATCGCCCTTACCCGCACCCAAGCACCTGTGGTCGTCGATGATGATAAATGCATCGCTGAAAAAGGCTGCACTGTCTGCGTTGATGTTTGCCCGCTTGATGTGCTAGCCATCGATTTAAGCAAAGGCAAGGCATTTATGAAGTTCGATGAATGTTGGTATTGCCTGCCCTGCGAAAAGGATTGCCCAACTGGGGCCGTCACGGTCAACATTCCCTACCTGCTTAGGTGAAAGGAATTTTTATGAATGCAGGTATTCACGCTCGCCTTGAACACCCAGACGCTGGGGTCAGACGAGTTGCCGTTATCGACTTGCCGTACACCGACGAAGAGGACGACATTGCCCCTCTTTTAGTGAACGCACTAAGTGATACAGATGTTCAAGTACGCTTAGAAGCTTGCAAGGCTCTGGAAGGCTTCGAGTCGCCCGAGGTATTGCAAACTCTCGTGCCAATGCTCAAAGATTCGGAGCAAGTAGTTCGTGAGGCTGCTGCCCAAAGCTTAGCTGAGCTGAAGGAAAGCGCATCGGCGCAATACCTGCTGCCATTCTTAGACGAACAGGATAGTTTTGTTCGATGTGCTGCTTTGAATGCGGTGCGGGCACTCAGGGCTCCGCAAGCGTTACAACCAGCACTCGCTGGGTTGGTGCACGATGAGTCTAAAGTACGTAAAGCGAGCGTCGGAGTTTTAGGATACTTGAAAAATTCCCAAGCGATTGGGCCACTCACCCGCATTGCAGCCTTTGATACCGATGCTGAAGTTCGCCGTGTCGCAGTCGGCGCGCTAGGTTATGCAAGCGAAACCACCGAAGTCAGCGTACTTCCGGCCCTCACTCGTGCACTGGGCGATAGTGCTTGGCAAGTAAGAGAAGAAGCCGCAACTACACTTGCTAAATTGGGCTCAACCTTAGGCATCGCAGAACTAACCAAGGCCTTGGCTGATAACTATTGGCAGGTTAGGGTGAAAGCTGCCCGAAGTTTGGGTAAGCTCAAAGCGAAAGATGCTGTTCCTGCGCTCATCGAGGGCTTGAATCATGAAGTGAGCAACTTACGCAAAGAGGTCGTCATAGCACTGGGTGAAATAGGCGATACCCGCGCGATTACGCCGTTAGAACGAGCCATGCATGATCCTGACCCCGATGTGCGCAAGCTAAGCAAGCTAGCGCTTACCCGAATGCAGTTGCACCCTTCCTGAAATATTGAAACTCAATATCGAAGCTGGTATTGAAATTGCATAGAGAGTCTATAGACGAGTTTTTATCCACGTTTAACCGCAGGAGATGACTATGATTAATCTGTCTCGCACCACGAAGCTTCACAGTGCTCTACAACTGATCTCGGCTGTCGCACTGACTTGTGCCACGCTGTTCCCATTAACAGCGCAATCGCAAAGTAAACAAGTTGTCACGATTGGCATAGGCACTCAAAACACCACCACCAATACGGTCACGGGCGGCATTGTTTTAAAAGAGCTCAAGCTTATCGAAAAGCATCTCCCTAGAACGGGTAAATACGCCAACGTGGAATGGAAACTCGATTGGCAAAACTTCACCTCGGGCCCACCAGTGACCAATGGCATGATGGCCAACAAACTACAGATAGGGATGATGGGTGACTTCCCTCTTCTGGTCAATGGCGCGACTGGGCAGACCAATAAAGGCAACGAAACTCAGCTGGTTGCCATCATTGCCTACAACGCATTTGGAGCAGGCAACGGGGTTGTTGTTCACAAGGACAGCCCCTTCTTTGAGCTAGCCGATTTGAAAGGAAAGAATGTTTCAGTGCCGTTTGGCTCAGCCGCACATGGCATGATGCTCAAAGCGATGCAAGATCGTGGTTGGCCAGAGAATTATTGGAATTTGGTGAGCCAAACGCCGGAGGTGGGAACCACCAATTTACAGGAGAAAAAAATTGATGGGCACGGCAATTTTGTGCCATTTGCAGAACTTCTTCCGTATCGTGGTTTTGCTCGAAAAATCTTCGATGGCGCACAAACCAAAGAGCCTACATTTCACGGTGTGGTGGTTAGAAAAGACTTTGCCGATAAATATCCTGAAGCGGTTGTGGCTTACATTAAGGCTTTAATGGAAGCCAATGATTGGGTCAGAAAAGATCCAAAATTAGCTTCACAAAAAATCGAAGAATGGACCAAGATAGAGAAAGAAGTTGCCTATGTTTTTCTTGGTCCGGGTGGAATCCATACGCTTGACCCAAGTATTAAGCCAAGATGGCTAGACACAATTAGATCGGCGTTTACTGTGCTGAACAAACTAGGTCGGGTAAAAGAGTTCGATCTAAATGCTTGGGTGAACGAAAGCTATGTTCGCCAAGCGTTTAAGGAGCGAGGCCAAGACTATGAAGCGCAGAAACAAACGTTAGCTAATTACGATATCGCAGGTCTTGATCCGATTTGCAAGGTGAGTGTTACACGGCCAAAGGAAGCCGGCGAGATCTGGCTAGCCACTGGCGAGATAGTGCCTATGAGCTCACCAAGCTGCCTACTAGCAGGCATCAAACAGTATGAAGGCGAAGGTAAGAAAGTTACTGTGGCCTATGTGTTTGATAAAGAGCTCGGCATTAAAGTCTTCGCTGACAAAGCCTTTTACACAGTGGTCGCTAGCGCCGGTAAAACAACTGTTGTTCCCTTCTTACTGAAAAAAGATGCCGAAGCTCATGCGGCTCAAACCGGTGCCAAGATGGCAAGCTATGTTGAGGCAGTTGGCCTATCGAGCCGAGTGGCAATGGCAGGAAAGTAACGTCATGAATCTTGCAGACCTTAGCCCACACCTCAATCTGCCGCCGCAACCTGTGCAGACTATCGCGCCGAGAAAAAAAACATGGATTGCCAAAAGCAAACTTATCGAATTTTCATTAGGTGTTTGTTCAATCGGAGCGGTTCTTTTACTCTGGCATTTGGCGACAAAATATAAACTCGATTTTTACGTTCGTTTCATTAATATTCCGTCACCTGGCGCAGTGTTCGACAAGATTATTGAAGTCAACCAGTCAACAAAATTTTTAACCGGTGTTGGCATTAGTCTGCGGAGAATTCTCGCGGGTTTTTCAATTGCAATTGTGCTTGGTGTGTTCTTCGGTGTGCTTATCGGACGATATAAAACTGTTCGCAACTTAATGTTGCCTGCACTAGAAGTTTTTCGCCCCATTCCCGCGATTGCCTGGGTGCCAATGTCGATAATGCTTTGGCCAACCAACGAAGTAAGCATCGTCTTCATTACGTTTTTAGGTGCCTTCTTTCCGATTCTCTTAAACACTGTACATGGGGTCGAAAACCTCGATCCTATTTTGCTGCGTGCAGCGCGCTCGCTCGGCGCGAAAGAAGTCAACCTGCTTTGGAATGTTGTTTTGCCTGGAGCATTGCCGCATATTTTTACCGGCCTTGCAGTTGGTATGGGCGTGGCGTGGGTTTCGCTCATCGCTGCTGAAATGATTTCGGGCCAGTTTGGCATTGGCTACTTTACCTGGGAAGCCTACTCGTTGATTTCCTATGCAGAGATTGCCCTTGGCATGATTACGATTGGCATATTGGGCCTACTGTGTAGTGGCGCCATTCGAGCGGTATCAAAGGTTGCCATGCCTTGGTTACAGCTTTCTCACATCGGCAAGTAAGGAGCGGTGATGGAGACCTCTCTAAATTTTCAGAATGATTCCACCGCTGCGATGAAGGGCTACATACACATCCAAAATCTAAGCATGACATTTCAGACAACGAAGGCCTTGGTGCAGGCGGTTGATAAGGTAGACATTGACATTCAGCCGGGAGAGTTTGTATCGCTAATCGGCCCTTCAGGCTGCGGTAAATCAACCATTCTCAATGCAGTTGCAGGTTTTATTGCACCCAGCGGCGGACAAATACTTTTGGATGGCAAACCAATACTTGGGCCAGGACCTGACCGCGGTATGGTGTTCCAACAATATTCGCTTTTTCCGTGGCTGAGTGTGCGAAAAAACGTTGAGTTTGGCTTGAAGATGCACGGCTATTCGGCTGGAGACTGCCAAACCCGTGCTCGCACGTTGCTAGGCCTTGCTGGCCTGCTCGCTTTCGAGAATCACTACCCGGAACAACTCTCTGGTGGTATGAAGCAACGAGTTGGTATTGTGCGGGCGCTGGCCACTAGCCCGCAGGTCTTGCTTATGGACGAACCCTTTGGCGCGCTCGATTCACAAACAAGATTGGTAATGCAGGAAATACTCACCAATATGTGGCAACGTTTGCGGCTATCGGTTTTGTTTATCACTCATGATATTGATGAAGCTATTTTTCTATCAGACCGCATCTATGTGATGACAGCAAGACCTGGCCGCATTAAGGCGGAGCTTACCGTACCTTTGCCAAGGCCGCGCACGCCTGAAATGATGGCAGCCCCTGAGTTTATAGCGATGGTGCAACAAATTCGAAGTTTGATTCGTGAAGAGAGTTT
>JAYWIG010000242.1:0-2743 GCA_043789035.1 Betaproteobacteria bacterium | reverse complement strand
TGTGCGCTTGGCCTGGCTTGAGCTTTTTTGTTCTGTCCGAAAGCGCTTTGTAATCAAAATCAGTAAATACGTCAGCACTAACTGCTATAAACGGCGCTTCGCCGATGAGATGCAGGGCATAACGAATGCCTCCAGCGGTTTCAAGCGCGCTTCCGATAGACGAAAGCTCTTCGCGCGAGTACTGAACATCGGCACCGAATTGTTTGCCATTACCGATGTGTTCAACAATTTTTTGGCCTAAGTAAGCTGTGTTGATGATGATAGAACGTACGCCTGCCGCAACGAGTTTTTCGATATGCCAAACAATCAACGGTTTACCGCCAGCCAAGAGTAATGGTTTGGGAGTGTGATCAGTAAGCGGGCGCATTCGTTCGCCTCGGCCGGCTGCAAATAACATTGCTTTCATTGTTAAAAAGTGTACCCGACAGTGTTTTGTGTGCCCTCAACGCGCAACATCAAATTTGCGAGAGGTTTAAGTGCAATGTAGCGTTGGGCTGCTGCTAAGCAGTATTTAGAAACTAAGGGCATATCGGCCAAGTAGCGCTCTTTACCATCTCGAATTGCTAACCGTGCAAATATACCCAGCACTTTAATATGCCGTTGCAAGCCCATCCATTCGAAGTCTTTATAAAACTCACCGAATTGATCGGATACGGGAAGGCCAGCTTTTTTCGCCTTTTCCCAATAGCTAATGGCCCAGTCAATTACTTCTGGTTCGCGCCACTCGATATATGCGTCTCGAAGGAGTGAGACTAAATCGTAAGTAATGGGCCCATCGAGTGCATCTTGAAAGTCAATAATTCCTAGGTTGGGTGCCAAATCTGAACCAGAAAGAACCATTAAATTGCGAGAGTGGTAGTCGCGATGAACAGCAACTTTAGGTTGTGACAAGTTATTCCCGATAATGAGCTCAAAGCTAGCCAACATGCTGGCCCGTTCTTTTTCAGTTAACTCAATACGTTTGTGTTGGGCAATGTACCAATCGGGGTAGAGCATCAGCTCACGTAACAATACTTCTCGGTTGTAAGGAGGAAGCGGCCAATGTGGGTTGTTGCTAGGTACATTTTGCTGAAGGCCGATCAAAGAGGTGATTGCAGCGTTATAAAAGTTGCTAGCATGTGAGGCTTCTGAATTTTCAACTTTGCTCAAAAACGTTATGTCACCAAAATCTGTAAGCAATAGGAAGCCGTTTTCGAGATCGGACGCAATGATTTCAGGCACAGGAACACCGTTGGCGTGCATTTGCTGAGCTATGGCAACGAAAGGTTTGCAGTCTTCGTGCGACGGCGGGGCATCCATTACGATGTAGCTCGCGGGAGCATTGCCCGACGGACTAGCCGTGTTGATTCGTAAGTAACGTCTAAAACTAGCATCGCTTGAAGCGGCGGTAAGGGTTTGCAGGGCTAAATCAAGATGTTTGGGTAAGGACGATAGCCATTGTTCTAAGGAAGTTAAACGCTCGGCTGTAAAAATCATGTCATTGGCTAATGAAATTGGTGAAAAAAGGGCAGGCATAAAGGTTTCTGCAACTTGCCACTTTATAATAATCGACTTAACTGCGAATGAATTTTGAACCTTTTGATGTTTATGTCCTACTTTCATAGCTGCGCCGGCAGCTATTTGCCAGAGCTCATGCTTTGATAAATAAGCACGTTTGTAAAGTCACTAGCGCATTGAATTTGCTGGCGCTCGCGGTTTTCACGGCTTGTTCGTTCAATGTTTGGGCTGCTGATCTAGCGCCGCTTCGGTTAGAAAGGTCGCTTCAAGAAGCCAATGCCTTGCAAAAAGAAGGGCGCCCAGTTTTTGCTAAAGGCGATACGGTTGAAGGTCGCACAGAAAAAGATGCCACGTTTGTAGGCGATGCAGAACTTCGAAAAGCGGGCTCAGTATTGAAAGCTGATCGAATTACTTACTATACCGAAGATGACGAAGTGGTTGCCGTTGGTAATGTACGCCTAACGCGCGAAGGCAATGTATTTACGGGGCCAAATTTGCAGCTTCGGTTAGATGCAAATACCGGGTCATTCGCAAACCCTGAGTTCGCTATACCCCTTTATAGTGGCCGGGGGCGTGCAGAAAAAGTTGACTTCCTAGGAGCTAAGCAAGCGCAGTTTTCTCGGGCAGTTTACACAACTTGCCCGCCTGATCAGGTCGACTGGTTTCTTACCACAGATAAGCTTTTGATTGATGAAGATACACAAGCTGGTAGCGGCCAAAACGCCACCGTTTACTTTAAGGGACGCAAGATTGTCTCGGTACCCAATTTGTCGTTTCCCTTGGGTGAAGGGCGGCGTAGCGGGTTTTTGCCACCTACCTACGGAATTAGTTCTACGTCAGGCCTTGACATCATCTTGCCGTACTACTTTGACATTGCTCCTAATCGCGATCTCACACTCTACCCGAGGTTGATGCTCAAGCGTGGCATCCAGTTGGGTTCACATTTTCGATATCTTGAGGATGATCGATCAGGCGATTTAAAGTTCGAGTTCAACCCCAATGACAGGCTAACCGGTAAGGCCCGGTACTTTGGGGCGATCTCCCATGTTGAGAACAACCTTTTTGGGTGGCGTGGAGCATTGACAGCTCGCGCTGTGTCAGATGATGATTATTTCATTGACCACGCCCGCACTATTTTGTATTCGGCTGAACGAAGCTTGCCTCGTGATGTATTGCTGACTCGCAGTTTGAGCGGGTGGAATTTGCTCATCAGGGCAAATCGATATCAAAATATTCTCGAAAATGC
>JAYWIG010000241.1:0-9704 GCA_043789035.1 Betaproteobacteria bacterium | reverse complement strand
TAATCTCGATCACGCGTGCATGGCGCTTGATGAAATTTGTTGACTGCGGCATGTTAGAAACAAGTAAATGCGTCTCTTGCAAGGGGCGGTTTATTAATCATTCATACGAGTTAGCTGGTGGCTACCGCTGTGGGCTTTGTGCCCCACCACCTCGGGCAGGTAAAGTCGTTGCAAAGACTGCCTATGGAACTAGCAAAGCAGTCTCTTTACATTAATTCGTTTTAAACCCTCAAGTTCAGCGAGATTACGCCGAAACCATAAGAGCAGCGATTGGCTACGAAGCATTAAAGCCTCGCCTGTCTCTTAAACCTGGTTGAAAGTGTTCCATGCTTGTTATTGTTGGGTATCTGATTGTCATTGGTTCGGTTTTGGGTGGCTATGCCTTAGCAGGGGGCCATTTGGCTGCATTAATGCAGCCGCTTGAGCTCTTAATGATTGGAGGTGCCGCACTAGGTGCCTTCGTCATCAGTAACCCCATCAAAGTCATTAAATCAACGATTGCCGCATTACCCCTTTGCTTAAAGGGATCGAAATTTAGTAAAGCTAGGTACATGGAATTAATGGCACTTCTCTATGAAGTGCTAGTGAAAGCACGCAAAGAGGGTTTGATGTCGATTGAAAGCGATGTTGAAACACCCGATAAAAGTGCGATCTTTTCGAAATACGCCAACGTGTCTGCTGACCATCATTTGATGGAGTTCATCACAGACTATTTGCGCATGATGATTTCTGGCAATCTCAATGCCCATGAAATCGAAAACCTCATGGATAATGAACTAGATACACATCATCATGAGGGATCGATTCCCGTTCATGCCATACAAAATGTTGCAGATGGCCTTCCTGCTTTCGGCATCGTGGCCGCGGTAATGGGAGTTGTGCATACGATGGGATCGGTCGGCCAACCACCTTCTGTGTTGGGCATGATGATTGCTCACGCGTTAGTGGGAACATTTCTGGGCATCTTATTGGCTTACGGATTTGTTGCCCCGTTATCAAAATTACTAGAGCAAAAGCTGGAAGAGGGAGCTAAGGAGCTGCAGTGTGTGAAAGTAACCTTGCTTGCGAGCATGCAAGGTTACGCACCGCCAATCGCGATAGAGTTTGGTCGCAAGGTGCTGTACTCAACTGAGCGCCCAACATTTGCGGAGCTTGAAGGCCACGTTAAGCAAAAGAAAGCATAAATAAAATGCCGGATTCAGATAAAAAACTTCAACCGATCATTGTTAAACGCATCAAGAAAACTGCTGGCGGCCACCACGGTGGAGCTTGGAAGATTGCTTATGCCGACTTCGTCACGGCAATGATGGCTTTCTTTTTACTTATGTGGTTACTCGGTTCGAGTACTAGTGGTGAGTTGAAGGGTATCGCCGATCATTTCAATACCCCGTTGAAGGTAGCGCTGCAAGGTGGAAGTGGAAGTGGCGATGCCTCAAGTATTTTGAAAGGCGGTGGGCAAGATCTAACCCGTACTTCTGGTGCCGTGGCCCGTGGCGATGTTGAGGCGGCGCGCAAATCGATTAATTTGCAAGCTCTGAAAGCTGAGCTTGAGCGCCAAGAAGGCGAAACTTTGGCTGCGTTGAAAGCGAATGTGGAGGCAGTCATTATGGCCAACCCTAAGTTAGCAGAGTTTCGATCACAGATTCGTATTGACTTGATGAGTGAAGGTTTGCGGATACAAATCGTTGATGACCAGAACCGCGCTATGTTTGATTCCGGTAGTGCTATGGTGAAAGACTATATGCGTGACCTCTTACGAGAAACGGCACAACTGCTAAACAATGTGCCTAACCGTATTAGTCTTTCAGGCCATACCGACAGCTCTCCGTATGGTAACGGTGAGAGAGGCTATTCGAACTGGGAGCTCTCCGCAGACCGTGCTAACGCGTCACGAAGGGAACTTTTTGCTGGTGGCCTAAAAGAAGACCGTATTGTTCGAGTTGTTGGCCTGGCAAGTTCGATCCCGATTGAGGAGGCTGACCCAAGCTCGCCAGTCAATCGGCGCATCGCAATCGTTGTGATGAAAAAGAGCACTTCAGATCGATTGCTAAAAGGTACCGAACTAGCGAAAGAAGAACCGCCTGCTGAGGTTATCAAGCCAAGCGACGTCATTAAGCCTATCGTTCCCTTCACTTCGCCAACAAACCCGAGCACAACAAAATAGAAATGGTCTAGCTTTACCTTGTATATCCGCGTTTTGTTTTTTCCCCCGAAGCGAATAATTGACTTCGAGGAAATAACAAAACGCCCATGTCAGAACAAGATAACAGCCAAGATCGCAACTTACCCGCTTCTGAGCAAAAACTCAGAAAAGCCAGGGAAAAAGGGCAAGTTGCCAGATCACGTGATCTAGGAAGCGCTTTTAGCTTCTCAGTCGCGCTATTGGTATTGTTCGGCATGGGCACGCAATTATTTGATGCCTGTATTGCACTCGTGCGTCGGGCCCTCACTTTTAATGCTAGCCTCTTCTTTAGCACACGGCAACGAACCGCTAATGGCGAGTTAAGTGGCCAAGTGCAAGCCACCCAGCTGTTTGAATGGACGATAGAACTCGGAACCCTAGCGCTTGATGCTTGTTTGCCGGTGATTGGCATGTGCGCCATTGGCTCTATCATCGGGCATGTGGCGTTAGGTGGAATAGCGTGGACATCTCACCCACTCGCGCCAGATCCAAACCGTATTAACCCATTCAAGGGTATTGCGCGCCTATTCTCGAAACACCATCTTCTCGAATCTAGCAAACTTTTGTTTGTGGTGTTTTGTTTAGTCAGTTTGGCAGGCTTCTATATCTTCTTGAGAGCAGATGAGCTACCTGGTATAACGCAGTTAGAGCAGCCCGCCGCGTTGAAGTACTCCGTGGAGTGGTTGCGATCAGGTGCATTGATGATGCTTTTAGTGCTTGTGACGGCGGCCTTTCTAGATGCGCCATTGCAATGGATAAAGCATAGCAATGAACTGAAGATGACTTTTCAAGAGGCCAAGCAAGAGGCAAAGGAATCTGACGGCGACCCACATGTGAAATCTAGAATGAAGCGGCGCCAACGTGAATTAGCCCAATCACGAATGATGGCTGCGGTACCTAAAGCCAGTGTGATTGTGACCAATCCAACCCACTTCGCCGTGGCACTTCGATACGATGAGAACGGCTCTGGTGCACCCCGAGTTGTGGCAAAAGGCGCAGACTTACTGGCTGCAAAAATTAAAGAGGCTGCTGCGCTTGCTGGTGTGCCCATGCTTGAAGCGCCGCCCTTAGCAAGGGCGTTATATGCACATGCAAAAGTTGGCATGGAAGTACCACCTGCGCTATACACAGCGGTTGCACAAGTACTGGCGTATGTATATCAGCTAAAGGCTCATATGGCAGGAGAGAGAAAAGGCATGCAAGCCCCACAAGTTCCTAGCGCGCTTGAGGTACCAGCAGAGCTTGATCCTGGCGTTGATTTAGCAGATTCTGAATTTATCGACGAAGAAAGTCGTTCATGAGCGATGATAAGAAGACGGGCTTGAATAGCCTAGGCATTCAAATGCCGACGATGCGAATGTTAGCCGTACCAGTTTTCATTTTGCTGACACTATCCATGATGATATTGCCAATGCCACCCGTGCTATTGGATTTGTTTTTTGCATTTAATATTGCACTTGCACTAGTCGTTCTGTTAGTTTCTGCCTACACATTGAAACCACTAGACTTTTCAATATTTCCGGCGCTGTTATTGATGACAACACTGATGCGCTTGTCGCTCAATATTGCTTCAACCAGAGCTGTTTTGACGCATGGCCATACTGGCACTGATGCGGCTGGTAAGGTAATCGAAGCCTTCGCACATTTCCTCATTGGTGGTAATTTCGCGGTTGGCATTATTGTGTTTGCCATCTTAACGGTCATTAATTTTTTAGTCGTTACAAAGGGCGCTGGCCGTATTGCTGAAGTATCTGCTCGCTTTGCGTTGGATTCATTACCAGGCAAGCAGATGGCAATTGATGCTGATTTAGCCGCTGGCCAAATTGATGACAAACAAGCTAGGATTCGCCGCAACGAAGTAACTCAAGAAGCAGATTTTTTTGGCTCTATGGATGGCGCATCGAAATACGTACGCGGCGATGCCATCGCTGGAATGTTAATCCTTGCCATTAATATTGTCGGTGGCCTATTGATTGGAATTCTTGAACACAATATGTCATTGGCAACGGCATCTAAGAATTATGTCTTACTGGCCATTGGCGACGCTTTGGTGGCCCAAATACCTTCTCTGATTATTTCAATGGCTGCCGGTTTGGTAGTTTCTAGAGTCGGTCGCGATGAAGACTTAGGCGATCAGATATTTTCTCAGCTATTTAGTTTGCCTAGAGCTTTAGGGCTTTCAGCGGTGGTGATTGGAATGCTCGGCGTTATTCCCGGTATGCCACATTTCGCGTTTCTTTCACTTGCAGCGATTTTTGGCTATGGGGCATGGCGTGCTTTAGCCGCTGCACAAGAAAAGCAGCGACCAGTACCAGCTGCGGTTGAAAAGTCTAACGCTGAGAATGAAGCAACTTGGTCAGATGTCATGCCGGTCGATGTGATGGGGCTGCAGGTTGGCTACCGCCTTATTACCTTGGTTGATCAATCGCAAGGTGCCGAATTACTCTCGCGAGTAAAGGGTGTTCGAAAGAAGTTTGCGGCCGAAGTGGGCTTCTTACCACCCGCTGTACATATTCGCGATAGCTTGGATTTAAACCCGACGCAATACCGTGTCTTGATTCGTGATGTAGTGGTTGGTCAAGGTAGCGTGAACCCAGGAATGTTGTTTGCGATTGATCCTGGGCACGCACAGCAACGATTAAATGGCACGCAAACTACCGACCCAGCCTTTGGTCTAACAGCCTACTGGATTGATATGAATCAAAGGGATCATGCGCAATCGCTTGGTTATACCGTCGTCGATGCTTCTACAGTCATTGCAACGCACTTACATCATTTGATGCAATCGCAAGCCTCGCAGTTACTAGGACGAAGCGAGACCATGCAATTACTTGATCACGCTAATCAATATGCCAATAAACTGGGTGAAGAGGTTGTGCCTAAGCTAATCAGCGTTGCAGTCTTCCAGAGGGTGCTCCAAAACCTACTTGATGAGGGTGTGGCTATTCGAGACTTGCGCAGTATCTTAGAAACTATCGCAGAACTTGGCGCGGATCATGATGCGGTTTCGTTGACCAAAGCCGTCCGAGTAAATCTGTCGCCAGCGATTGTTCAGCAAATTTATGGCCAAGCCAAGGAGCTTGATGTCATTGCCATTGAGCCTGCTTTAGAGAACATACTCGTACAGTCAATGGCTCCCGGCGCTAACCATGCCTTAGAGCCTAGTGTTGCAGATCTTCTGACACGGTCTGCGAGTGATGCTGCGGAAGCACAAGAGGTGCGAGGCGTACCTGCTTGCCTGTTGGTTCCCGATGCGTTGCGCGTGCCTATTGCGAAGTTTCTTCGAACCATTACGCCAAGAATGAAAGTTCTTGGTCACTCTGAAATACCACCTACCCACGCCATTAGAATTGGCCGCTTGATTGGAGAAATGTAAATGCAAGTACGACGTTTTGTTGCAGCGACATCCCGCGATGCGATGCGCTTGCTAAAGGCCGAACTAGGTGAAAATGCCCTCATTCTTGCGAACCGCCGCTGCGCACAAGGTATCGAAATACTGGCGACTTTGGATACAGATGTCAAAAGCTTAGAAATACCCAGCGAACCTGTGAAGGCGACTAAAGTAGCTGCGCGGGTAGGGCCTATGAGTACGATCTCGTTTCAAGATTATGTTCGTGATCGATTGAAGCAGGCCCAGCCAGACCCAATGCCAGAAAGTATTCCAGAACGTATTCCGGAACGTATGCCAGAACAAATCCCAGAACGTATGCCGAACATCATTCCAGATTCCGAGCCAATGGTGTGGCGTAGCGGAACGCAGAGAAACGATACACAGTTATTTAATGAGCTTCAGGAACTAAAGGCGCTGATTAGTGGAAGTTTACGTCCCCCAGCGGGTGCTGAACCGTTAATTGGGCCAGCAGCAAGTTGTAGTCGTCGACTATTAGATCTCGGTTTTTCCCCTGCATTAACCCGACATTTGGTAAAAAACCTGCCTTCAGATTTGCAGGCAAATGATCTAGATCGATGGCTAGACTTAACCATAGAGAAGAATTGCAAAACCTCATCTATCGTGAGCACTGTCATTGCGAAGGGTGGAGTGTGCGCATTGATAGGCCCTACCGGAGTCGGTAAAACAACAACGATTGCTAAGCTAGCTTCGCGTGCGGTTTTACAACATGGGGCTAGGGCGGTGTCTGTGATTACTCTGGACAATTTTCGCGTTGGCGCTTTCGAGCAATTGAATGCGTATGCAAAGATACTTGGCATCAGGGTGTTGCAAGCGCGCGATAAGGAAACCCTTCAGCAATGCTTAAGCCAGCTAAATGATCAAAAAGTTATTTTTGTCGATACGGTAGGTGTTTCCAAAAGTGACGACCGCTTGCGAGCGCTCCTACAAGCGCTTGAGATACCGAATCTTCACAAAGTCTTTGTTGCCCATGCCGCAACGCAGGGAGATGCCCTAGAAAGTGCTTTGTCGGCCTATCGAGTGAACAAGGGTGACCCGATTATTGTGACAAAAATAGATGAAGTTGAACGTCTTGGTGGCATGATGGATTGCTTAATTCGACATGGCTTGTGTCTTGCAGGCTCTACAAACGGACAGCGTGTACCTCAAGACTGGCGTGGACCAGATTCGCTTTATCTTACTCGGTTAGCGCTAAAACCTAGAGCGCAAGATGCTTGGCATTTTGATGACGAACTAATGGTCAATCATTTCTCTAGCGCCATCAATTCGCTTGGCAACAAGCTTGTCGAAGGTCGTCATGTCTAGTTCCACATTAAATTTCGTACCGGTTGATCAAGCACAAGGCTTGAGGCAGTTGATGGGGAGTCGCTCCGTGCATCAGGCGTCGGTGGTTGGGTTTGTCAGCCATAGCAAGGCGCAAGGGCAGGTTACCCATCAAATTGATGTGTTGGTGAGTGTTGCGTCGTCGCTTTGCGCGTCGGGCCATTCGGTATTGGTAGTAGACGCTGATCGCTTACTCATCGGAGCTCGCCTAGGGTTGCGGCTACGATACGAGCTCGCAGATTGGGTGGATGGCGAATGTTCACTGAATGAAATTGTGCAGCAATCGTCCACCGGCCTTGCGGTCATGTCGGCTGCAAAAGCATTCTCTCGTGACGATGGTGCACAAAGCTATCGTCACACAGCGCATTCGGGAATCGAAGCACTGTTTCGTATCGTTGAGGGACAAGTCCCAGAAAGCTCACAAAAGTACGATTTCGTGTTTATTGTGGGCTCTGCGAGCGTCTTGCGGGTACTTGCTAAGCAAGCCTTACACAGCTTGTGGCTTGTTACGACAACTCAGAATACGTCTATTTACGGTGCTGCTCAGAGTGCAGCTTCATTGTCCCCCCATCTAGGCGCGCAAAGTCTTCGCATTGTGTATAGCGATGCTGCCGATGCCCATGATTGTGAAACGGCCCACGTTACGCTGGTGCAATTAGTTGAGCAACTGACCTATAAAGCAAATTCATTATCGATGTCTCTTCAATTCGCGGGAGCAATTGAAGCCAAGTCAATCGATAACCAATCCAGAACTCAGCAGATGATTCGGCAAATTGCCAGCACGATGGCTAAGTGCCACCCCATTCATTCTTCGCATTCTTCTTTTTCCGTAGCTCGATAGGATTCTGATATGTACACCGCACAAGGTACTTTAGACAAAAATATGGCGATCAAGCAGCACACGCAGATGGTAAGGCGGGTAGCAAGTCAAATGATCGCTAGACTTCCTTCGAATGTTGAAATGGACGATCTTATTCAGGTAGGCATGATTGGTTTGATGGAGGCGATGTCTCGGTTTGATGTGCAGCAGGGTATTCAATTTGAAACTTTTGCTACTCAGCGTGTTAAAGGTGCAATGCTGGATGAGTTGCGCAACACAGATTGGGTGCCAAGATCTGTTCGAAAGAATCAACGTTCCATATCTAAAGCGATACATACCTTAGAGCAGCGATTCAAGCGAGCGCCTAGCGAGGCTGAAATTGCGGCTGAGCTGGGACTGCCAATTTCAGAGTATCAAGATATGTTGAGCGATACGGCAGGTGGCCAGCTGATGTACTTGGAAGATTTCGAGGATGCGCAGGGCGAACGCGATTTGCATCCACTAGAGAATGATTTTGCCGATATGTCCAGTAACCCTGCCGAGAGCTTAAAGAATTCGCGCTTTCGCAAAGCGCTCGCCGGTGCAATTGCCGACTTACCTGAACGTGAAAAGCTCGTCATGAGTATGTACTACGAGCAGGATTTAAATCTGAAAGAAGTGGGTGCTGTGCTGAAGGTTAGCGAATCTCGTGTTAGCCAGCTTCATAGTCAAGCCGTTGCACGATTGAGAGTGAAACTAAAAGGTTGGAAGAGCTAGGAGCCCGCGCTCCTAGGCTTTTACAACTATCTGACTTTGTCGAACAGTGTTGGTGCCACCATCTGCCGCGTAAAGCGTGGGAGTCGATGGCGGAGCAGCTTGCGCAAAAGTTTGAAGTGCTCGTGTATTTTGGGCTGACGCCAGTTGAATAAACTCGGCGTTCACGCTGAGCGCTTGTTGTAATTCCTTAATTTGCCGAGTGTCGAGTGGTTGCTCAGTACTTTTGGTAGCACTTAAGTTTTTTACCGCTGAAAGCGCTACTTCAAGGCGCGTATTCGCAGCACCAATACGTTCTGGATCGAGTGCCCAGGTTGCGGCCCGTTGCTCCGCGATAGCTGTCTTCACTGCGGAGATGGCAATATCGCTAGAGATCTTCATGTTTAGTCCTCCGCCTTACGCAACAGCGCTAAATTCTCATCAATGAGTTTCGAAGCGATAGCGTCAGTGTTAATTTTGTAGCTTCCGTCGGCGATGGCTTGCCGCAAACGATTGACTTTTTCCTCATCAAAGGTAGGTGCAGGTTTTGAGCCGCTCAGGATTGCCGCGCCGCTTGAGGAAAGCGCCACTTTGTCGATACTAGGAACATTGGATATGTTCGTGACGTTTGAAACCCCTGCTCCGACCGATGCGCCCACAGACCTATCGGTCGTAGGCCCCACGGACTGCCCAGCGCTTGGCTTGACTGATTCCGAAAACTTATTGATATTCATATAGCCATACTCCAGCTTAAAACTTTCTTATGAGGGTTATCGGATGAAATTTTCATAACTTTAGCCTTTTTTTAATATTTTTTTATAAAGGGATATCGATGCCGCGTTCGCGTAGCGCACCAGAGAGAATTTTCCCATTTTCTCCTCGAACTCTTAATGTTTGGCCATCGGCAGCCGAATTGAGTGCGATTGCGTCATACGAAGCGCTAAAGCCTTGCCCTGTCACTCGTACTTTGACCGTATCACCCGACTTTATTGTGGGTGCTGGTTTTAGATGCTCTAGCCTTAGTACCTGTCCGGCCATAACGCCACGATTGAGTTGGTTACCTATGAGGCTACTCAGGTCAGAAACCGGACTGCCCGCTTCTTTCGTCAGTTCCGTGTACTCTTGGCGATAGTCTTCCGCATTTGCTAGAGAGCCGGCGCTAAGATTTTTAGCAGCTACCAAAGCCTGGCCGAAAATCGATACCTGAATAGGTAAAGTAACACTCCACTTTGCACCTT
>JAYWIG010000240.1:0-2762 GCA_043789035.1 Betaproteobacteria bacterium | reverse complement strand
GCGAAAGACAACGCAACGAATATGGGCAGCTATGCGCCGGGCTCATACCCGCACATGATGGCTGATCAGTTCAATCGCAATCACGGCTTAAAAATTGTGACGATTAACTATCGCGGCGAAGCCCCCATGTGGATCGACGTCGTGTCTGGCCAAGTACAAGTTGCGGTTGGCAGCTACCAGGCATTTGCGACAGCACAATCTCGCGGCGTTAGAGCTATTGGCGTAACCGGCATTTATCGCTCACCTAAGTTGCCAGATGTTCCAACACTGGTTGAGCAAGGTTTACCCGATGCCCTTGTAAAGCTCGAAGGCGCGCTACCTCTGATGGCACCAGCAGGCACGCCAGAAGCCGTGTTGCAAGCCCTATCGAACGTCGTGGTCGAGGGTAGCAACTCACCCCGAGCTGCTCAATTGCGAGAATCATTTGCGATACCAAATAAACCCGGTACATTGAAGGAAACAAGAGCAGAGTTTTCGAGAGTTGTGCCGATATGGATTAAGCTTGCCGTCGATCTTGGCCTTAAGCTAGATTGATGCCACTAAAATAGCTCGATCAATATACAAAAAACTTTAGAAAGATTCAGCATGGGCGCGCAGTGGAAGGCAAAAGGCAAAGAAATCGCAGCAAACGCGAAGGGTAAACTCTTCGGTCGCTTGGCCAAGGACATTATGGTTGCTGCTCGTAGCGGTGCCGACCCGTCCTTAAATTCCCGCCTTCGACTAATGCTTGAGCAAGCCCGTAAAGTATCGATGCCCAAAGACACGATTGATCGCGCGGTCAAAAAAGGCGCAGGTTTAGCCGGTGAAGTGGTGAACTTCGAACATGTTATTTACGAAGGTTTCGCGCCCCACCAAGTAGCCATAATGGTGGAATGCCTGACCGACAACGTAAACCGCACAGCCCCTGAAATGCGAATGCTTTTTCGCAAAGGCCAGTTAGGGACATCAGGCTCGGTCGCGTGGGATTTCAACCACGTTGGAATGATTGAAGCAGAACCCGCAACCAAAGGCGCCGACCCAGAAGAAGCCGCCATCGAAGCGGGAGCGCAAGATTTAGAGGCAGGCGATGAAGAAGGTACAACCTTATTTCTTACCGACCCGACCGATTTAGATTTGGTTAGCCGCGCCCTGCCTGCACAAGGCTTTACAGTGCTAACGGCCAAGCTTGGCTACAAAGCGAAGAACCCCGTGAGCCCTGCGAACTTAACCGCGGAGCAGATGGACGAAGTCGTAGCGTTTCTTGCGGCGATCGATGAGAATGACGACGTGCAGAATGTGTTTGTGGCGTTGGCGGCTTAGGGTGCCTATCCAACACGTGGTGAGGGTAACATCGATTTATCGGATGACGGCTTTTCCAAGGGGTCCGCAAAACTCACGTAGCGCTCAGGCGATGGCGATGCTACGAATGCCATTTATGCGTGAGGGGTGACCAGGCTGTTTTAAAGCCTGATCTGCTAATTTAATGGGTTTTAACGTTCGAGGAAAACCATGGCTAAAACTGCCTCCAAACCTAGCATCAACATCGGCATCAGCGACAAAGACCGCGCGGCGATTTCCAAGGGCCTAAGCCACCTGTTGGCTGATACATACACCCTATATATGACGACGCATAACTTTCACTGGAACGTGACCGGCCCCATGTTCAACACGCTGCATCAAATGTTCATGATGCAATACACTGAACTGTGGGCGGCGGTTGACCCAGTGGCCGAGCGTATTCGGGCGCTGGGCCACCCCGCACCAGGCTCGTACACGCAGTTCAGCAAGCTGGCCTCCGTGCCTGACGCACCCAGTACGCCTCCGAAGGCGTTGGAGATGGTACGCATTTTGGTCACAGGCCATGAAGCCGTGGCGCGCACTGCACGTCAATTGTTCCCGCTTGCCGACAAGGCCAGCGATGAACCCACGGCTGATTTGCTGACCCAGCGGCTGACGGTGCATGAGCAAACCGCGTGGATGCTCAGGTCTTTGCTCGAAGAATAAATTTGCGCTCTACCCTCAATTTGATGATGGCGACCACGTTAGACTGTAGCTCAATAGCTATCACTAATCGTTTGCGTAGTTACTGCCGAGAACTTTGAATTGCCGAGCATGACCTTTGCTTACTCAGTAACTTGCAACGCTGCAAGTAGACGATTGGCCTTCGCTTGTGGGCAAGGTCTGACATGAAAACGCGCTTTCGGCTGATGAGCGCTGGCTCGATGCGCCCTTAAGATAGCCTTCGCAGCAACACATCCATGCAAACTTCATCAGCGAGAACACAATGAAACTACATACCCACACCCCACTCGTCGCCACTCTTTTCGTGCTCACGAGTTTACTGTCCGCCTGTAACAAAACCGATTCCAGTTTGGGGCAAAAAGTTGACGGCGCCGTGGTGTCTACTGAGCGCGCAGCCAATACCGCTAAAGCCGAGGTCAAAGAAGCGGCCAAAGAAGTCCAGAGTGCGGCGAGCCAGGCCACCAGCTCGATGAAGACCTCCACGCAGGACAGCGTTATCACCACTAAAGTTAACGCGGAGCTGGTCAAAGACCCATCTCTCAGCGCCATGAAAATCAACGTGGACACCGCGGAAGGACGCGTCGTGCTGAAGGGTTCTGCGCCCTCGGACAGCGCACGCGCCCGCGCAACCTCGTTGGCCAGTGCCATTGAAGGCGTGAAACACGTGGATAACCAGTTGGTCATCGAAGTCAAAAAATAAGCTGCTTCCCGCCCGGCTTGACACTCTTCTGAAATCGCCCAAATGACCTACCAAAGCATCA
>JAYWIG010000239.1:0-2780 GCA_043789035.1 Betaproteobacteria bacterium | reverse complement strand
TGGTCTTCGAGCGCCATCGTGATTGGGTATTGCGAATGCTTCAAGGCAAGGTGAGAGCTTGTGGGCTAAGTGGCGAAGAGTTGGCCGAAGATATTGCGCAAGAAACTTGGCTAACCATTGTTCGTACAAGCGAAACTTATGAACCTTCTGCGCGGTTTACAACTTGGTTGTTTAAGATCGCGCAGCAGAGGCTAGTCGACCAACTGCGTAAGCTAGGGGTTGTCGCGGGGCATACCGCTGAAAACGTTGATCATGGTGATTTTGATGAAAGCGCTGTAGGTGAAAACTATCTGAATGAGATTGCAGGGCCCATCGATTTTGACCCTGCTCGGATCGTGGAGCATCGGCACATGTTGTCGCGATTTTGTGAGGTGCTGCAAGAGTTACCCATCGTACAGAGTGAAGTATTTATGCTGGTCGCCGAAGGTGGAATGAGTGTGTCCGAAGTGGCAGAGAATTTAAACTTACCCCTTGAAACAGTGAAAAGCCGCTTACGCTATGCCAGAGTCAAACTCGCCCAAGTGATAGAGGAGCTTCGTTCATGAATGAACCTAAAGACTTGTTGAACCAGCTTGCGAAACTGCAAGATAAGCCACCGCGCTCGGCACGCGATTTATCCGTGCTTAACGCTGCTAAAGCTAAAGCTGCGACTGTGCGCCAGAAGGTTGTAGCCCCAATAGAAAAGCCATCATTTTTCGCTAACTTTCTGAGCAAACCTTTATGGCTTGGAACTGGTTCTTTAGCTGCGGCTGCGTTATCGGTGTTCGTTTTGTTTGGGTATCAAGTTGAACCTGAAACGAAGGTAGCTTCTGCTACAGAAGCAACGGCTCCAATTCCCGCTGCCGCTCCTCCGGCACCAGTCTTGGCGGTGCCTTCACTGCAATCAACAACTGCGAAAGAACCGGTTGCCGTTGTTGAAAAAATTGCCCCCATCGCAAAGGCGGATCGAGCAATGGCCAAAAGTGAAGCGAAGGTAGCTGCTCCAAAAGTTATTGCATCTGTGGATGTAGCGGCAACGGCAGCAACCGCGCCGCCGCCCGTTACGCTTTCTGAATCGCCGAATGCCTCGCCAGCAGTTGCCCCTTCTGCTGCGCCAGCTCCAGCTCCAGAGGCGGCACGAGCTCCATCAGGTGCCAGCGGTAGGGTAGGGATCTCTTCTGCTCCAGCAGCCGATACTGCGGCTCGGAAAAGGGAATCATCAGCTAGTAGTGTTAATGCTGTTGATACTTGTGTGGTCACTATCAAAGCGGTTCCCGTCGAGAAACAAAACCTCAGTACTGAATTGACTAAGCAGCTTTTGGAAAGCTGCTCGCGTAGCGTGCCTAAGGCACAATGGCCTGCGGAAATTGAATGGGCGAAAAAACTACTCGACCAGCAACAAGAAAAATCGCAATAATCACCCTATCCGATTCTTTATCCAGAGATAAAAATGACAACACCATCAAGATTCCCTGTAATTGCAGATCAAGAAATCAAGAACCTTCCCGACGATATTCGCGAGCGAATTCTTACCGTTCAAGAAAAAGCCGGATTTGTACCGAACGTATTTTTAATGTTCGCCCGTCGGCCAGAGGAATTTCGGGCCTTTTTTGCATTTCACGATGCGCTGATGCTGAAAAAGAACAACTTAAGCAAGGGCGAGAAGGAAATGATTGTTGTTGCCACTAGCGGTGCAAACAACTGCCTGTATTGCGTGGTCGCTCATGGTGCGATTTTGCGGATCTATGAGAAGAACGCGCGCATTGCAGATCAGATCGCTACCAACTATCGCAAAGCTGAGCTCACGCCTCGCCAGCAAGCCATGCTTGATTTTGCGATGAAAGTGTCACTGAAATCTTCCGAGATTACCCCTGCCGATTTCGACACCTTGAAAGTGCATGGCTTTAATGACGAAGACGCTTGGGATATTGGCGCGATAGCGTCGTTTTTTGCGTTAAGCAATCGTATGGCCAATGTGAGCGGCATGTTGCCTAATGAGCAGTTCTACAACATGGGACGCGCTTAAAGCCGTTTTCACGATTGTTGTCCTTTTAATTCTATTGAAGGGATATAGTCCTTCATGAGAATAATATGAGGAGACGATCATGATGACAGCCCGTTTATTGACAGTTGTAGCCTGCTTAGCGTTACAGCACGCTGCACTTGCGCAAGTAGGCGTAAAGCCCGAAGCAAGCAATATGCGCTTAGTGGGTTACAGCGATTTGCAAGCTCGCACTGCATATCAACCGACGATTCAAAAGCAGGGTGACCGCTGGATAGCCTATGTTGGTCATCACGGTGATAAAAAGATCAACCCATTGAATGGCAAATTGGAAGATAACGGCACGTCGATTCTCGATGTGACTGATCCGAAAAAACCGAAATACCTCACTCATATCCCGGCCGAAGAAGGTAAGGCAGAGCAGGGTGGTTCGCAAATGGTGCGAGTATGCCCTGGTGCAACTTTGCCCAAGGCTGATAAGTCGAAGTTCTACATGCTGCGGGTATTTGGTAATCAAGCGCATGAAGTATGGGACGTCACCGACCCAGCCAAACCAAGCTTACTCACCACGATTGGCAAGGGCTTAAAAGGCACACATAAAAACTTTTGGGAGTGCGATACCGGTATTGCTTATTTAGTCTCGGGTAATCCGCAATGGCGCACCAATCGCATGACGCAGATCTACGATTTGTCCGACCCTGCAAAACCCGTGTTTATTCGCGATTTCGGTTTACTTGGTCAACAGCCTGGCTCGACCGGCAATGTACCAATTTCGTTGCACGGTGCAATGTCGACTGGG
>JAYWIG010000238.1:0-9850 GCA_043789035.1 Betaproteobacteria bacterium | reverse complement strand
TGCTTACCCCGGGCTCTGCAGCAGCTCAAGCGTTTAACAACGCATCGTTTCAAGCAAAGGGTATTGCCGATACTATGAGAGCCTTAGGCGCTGCAGGTGCAGTTGAATCAAAGGACGTGGTGATTACTGCTTCTGATATTGCCGAGAACGGCGCGGTCGTGCCCGTGGGAATTCGTAGTGCATTGCCGAAGACCGAAATGATGGCTTTGCTCGTGGAAAAAAATCCGAACGGTTTGGCAGGTGCCTATGACATTTTAGATGGTGCGGATGCTGAAGTGCAGATGAACATCAAAATGGGTCAAAGCTCCGACGTTGTTGCATTAGTAAAAGCCGACGGTAAATTCTTCATGGCAAGAAAAGAAATTAAGGTCACCCTTGGCGGCTGTGGCGGTTGAATACCTAGCCTAGCACATGGCATTCACAGGTTATACGTTTAAAGAACATTGAAGGAATAACAAATGGCAGATCCAATGAAAATTCGCGCGTCTTTTAAAGATGGTGGTGTTGACCTACGAATCTTAATGGCCCATGAAATGGAAACCGGCCAGCGTAAAGACCCGACCGGTAAAACCGTACCTGCTTGGCACATCCAAGAAGTAGTGGCTGCTGTGAATGGTAAGCCTGTTATTAAGGCACACTGGGGGCCGGCGATTTCTAAAAATCCGTTTTTGCGTGCACGAATCAAAGCTGCGAAAGTTGGCGATAAGATTACTGTCACATGGGTCGACAACAAAGGCGATAAACGCGTGGATGAAGCCACGGTTGCATAGCGCTGAAGATTGATCAAGTTTGGGGTTAAGGAATAAATGATGACGGTAAGTGCTGCGCTCATTGCGTTCGGTGTTTCGGTTGGGTTTCTTGCATCTGGAGGCTTGCTACACGCCCAAAGCAATCAGCAAGCAGAGCTCGATAAATATCGCCAAATGTTGCAAGACGGGAACCCTGCTGATTTAGTATCGGCAAAGGGCGAGGGGCTTTGGAATGCCGTTCGCGGCCCTAAAGCCGCGTCGCTTGAGAAGTGCGATATCGGTTTGGGGCCTGGCGTTGTAAAAAACGCTTATGCTCAGTTGCCAAGGTACTTTGCTGATACCGATCAAGTCATGGATTTTGAGAGCCGCTTAGTGCACTGCATGGTGAGTTTGCAGGGCTTTGATCGCGCTTCGTTAATCAAAGCACCTTTTTCTGTGGAAGGGCAATCTGCAACCGACCTAGAAGCTCTGACTGCTTATGTAGTTGATGAGTCCCGTGGGGCAACTATTGCGCTACCGCAAAAGCACCCAAAAGAAGTTGCATCTTTTAAACGTGGAGAAAAGATATTTTATTTTCGCGGTGGGCCCTATGATTTTTCATGCGCTTCCTGTCACGGTGTCGATGGGCAAAGAATTCGTTTGCAAGACCTGCCAAACTTAAACAAATCAGAACAAGCGCAAAAAGCCTTTGCTACGTGGCCTGCGTATCGAGTGTCGCAAGGTGCGCTTCGCACAATGCAATGGAGGGTTTACGATTGTTTTAGGCAACAACGATTCCCTGAGCTGCAATACATTTCTCCCGCATCCATTGATTTGATTACCTATTTAGGCGTTAAAGGCAAGGGCGGCAAGATGGATTCGCCTGCCATTAAGCGGTGAGAGTTAGCCATGAAAAACTTCCGATCAATAAATTCGTTTAAGACTATTTTGAGCATTGCGGGAGCATTCGCAATTGTTGGCTGCACTTCTATAATGGGCGGCTCTTCCGAACCTAGCCGAGAAGAAGTGACGCAGTTGCTTAAAACCTCATTTGCTGAAAAAGGTTCGGCCAAGCTAGATCGTTTGGATCAATCCGATCTACAACAATCCTGTTCAGCTTACGCAACTTCTGAAATGCCCAAAGAGCTCAAAGCAAGGCTTGAAAAGGCTGCCGAAGAAGGGGTGAAGTACCCTGCCGATGGTAAGTATTTAGGGGATTGGCGTGAGGGTGAGCGGATTGCCCAAAATGGACGTGGCTTACAGTTTTCCGATGCACCCAACACAGTTGGTGGTGGCAACTGCTATGCTTGCCATGCGATAGATAAGAAGGAGCTCTCTTACGGCAATATTGGCCCATCTCTTGCGCAGTATGGCAAGTTAAGAGGTAACTCTGATCCTATCCAAAAGTACACTTGGGCGCGTATTTGGAATTCACATGTCTTTAATGCATGTAATAGCATGCCTAGGTTTGGTGCCGCTGGCATTCTTACTGAGCAGCAAATTAAAGACGTTATGGCGTTGCTACTCGATCCAAATTCGCCAGTGAACCGGTAAGCTTCTTATGAGTATGCATCGCCGAGAGTTTTTAAATACCTTGGCCATGGCAAGCGCCGCTGGCCTTAGTCTTCCTTTAGGTCTCGCAGGAGCGCAAGGTTCCGAGGCGCAAGCCTTTTATGATGTGGCTAAGCCGGGTAGTGCCAGCCTTTTGCATTACACCGATTGCCACGCTCAATTATTACCCATCTACTTTCGAGAGCCGAATGTAAATTTGGGGGTTTCATCAGCGTTAGGTAAAGCCCCTCACCTTGTTGGTGAAAATTTACTCAAGGCTTTCGGCATTGCCGCTGGTTCCCGGGCTGCGTATGCATTTACCCATTTAGAGTTCGAGCAGGCGGCCAAAACCTATGGCAAAGTAGGCGGTTTCGCGCACATGGCCACTTTAGTGAAGCGCTTGCGTTCATCTAGGCCAGGAGCCTTATTGCTCGACGGTGGAGATACTTGGCAGGGTTCAGCTACTGCGCTTTGGTCAAACGGCCAAGATATGGTGGATGCTCAAAAACTCTTGGGTGTTGATGTGATGACTGGCCATTGGGAGTTTACCCTGGGTGCTAAGCGCGTCGAAGAAATTATTGCCAAAGACTTCAAAGGGCAAGTAGATTTCATTGCGCAAAATGTGCAAACCACCGACTTCGAGGACCCAGTTTTTAGCCCCTACACGATTCGAAAAGTTGGTGGAACCGACATCGCAATTTTCGGGCAGGCATTCCCTTACACGCCGATTGCAAACCCAAGATATTTCACCCCAGATTGGCGTTTTGGAATTCAAGAAGAGCGCTTGCAAAAGCAAGTTGATGAAATTCGAGCTAAAGGGGTTCCGGTTGTTGTTCTGCTTTCACACAATGGCATGGATGTTGACCTGAAGTTAGCAGGTCGTGTGAAGGGTATCGACATTATTTTGGGTGGCCATACGCATGATGGTGTACCTGCGCCAACCTTAGTAAAAAACGGCGGGTCAAGTCTTGGTGGGAATACTTTGGTGACCAACGCTGGTTCGAATGGTAAGTTCTTAGGCGTCGTAGATTTCGACATTGCGGCGGGGCGACTAAAAGAAATTCGTTACAAGCTTTTGCCTATTTTTTCGAACTTGTTGCCTGCCGACGCAGCGATGCAGGCTTTGATCGAAAGGCATAGAGCGCCTTATCTGGCCAAGCTCGTAGAGCCCTTGGCAGTTACCCAAGGAACGCTATATCGACGCGGTAACTTCAATGGTAGCTTTGATCAACTTATTTTGAATGCATTGATGAAAGTGAAGGACGCACCTATTGCATTCTCGCCTGGGTTTCGTTGGGGCACGAGCCTGTTACCGGGGCAAGCGATTACCCGCGAGCACTTGATGGATCAAACGGCGATAACCTACCCCTCAGTAACGGTTTCTGAACTGAATGGGGAAATGATAAAAACCATTCTTGAAGACGTGGCCGACAATCTCTTTAACCCTGATCCTTACTTGCAGCAGGGCGGTGATATGGTGCGAGTCGGTGGCTTGCAATACGATATTGATCCGATTGCTAAAGCGGGTGCTCGTATAAGTAATATGCGCTTAAAAGGCGAGCTTATTGATGCTAGTAAGATTTATAAAGTTGCTGGTTGGGCGCCGGTTAGCGAACAGTACAAGACCGCGCCCACAGAACCGATTTGGAATTTGATGGAGACTTATTTGAAGACTGAAAAAAGCGTTAATATAGACAAGTTGAACCTGCCAAACCTACGCAATATGCAAGGCAACCCGGGCCTTGCTTCCTAAGGTTCTAGTTTAAGAGCGCCCGACGATATGCGCTGTTGCGATTAACTCTTTGAGCAAAGCCATAGACGCTTTGCCTGATACTACATAAGGGTCAAGTACTGGTTTTTCTGAGTACTTAAGTAGTAGGGATGGGTTTACTTTGCCGAGATCGACTTGGCCCATTGTCCAGCTAGCGAAACATCTTTCGCTTACTTCTTCGTAGTCCAGTATAACTACATCCGTGTGACGCGGATCTTTGGAAATCTTGTTGTATAGGCTATTCACGGTTGCGCGGCCACCCTCAAGTACCTGAAGGTAAATGTCTCCGCTGTAACAAAGTATGCCAGTAACGCCTTGTTCGGGGTTGTTTTGCCGAGATTGCTGCAAGATCGTTGGCATGGAAGAAAAATCAGCGCCTGTCGCTGCGCGGCTCGCATAAAGTAAACGAATTAACATGCGCTAGCTCCGGGTCTCAATAAGAGATAAAAATTCTCTGCGAAGATTCGGGTCTTTTAAGAAAGAACCTCTCATCACGCTGTTAATCATCTTGCTTTCAGAATCCTTCACGCCTCGCCAATGCATGCAGAAATGATCTGCTTTCATGACGATCGCTAGGCCATCTGGGTTCACTAAGTTTTGGAATAAACCTGCTAACTGAGATACGCCTTCTTCTTGAATTTGCGGCCTGCTCATCATCCACTCACACAGGCGAGCGTATTTGGACAAGCCAATGAGATTGGAATGTTCGTTCGGCATGACGCCAATCCACACCTTGCCGATAATCGGGCAAAAGTGATGGGAGCAGGCACTACGCACGGTAATAGGGCCTATGATCATCAGTTCGCTCAAATGCTCTGCATTTGGAAACTCTGTCACCGATGGCATAGGTAAATAACGCCCGCTAAACACCTCAGTGAGGTACATTTTTGCGACGCGCTTGGCGGTATCCCGAGTGTTGTGGTCGCTCTCAGTATCGATTACTAAGCTTTGCAAAACACCGAGCATTTTTGCTTCAACCTCTTTGCGTAAAGCGTCGATGTCACCGGCCTCGATGAAATCTGCAATGTTGTCGTTGGCGTGGAAGCGCTTTTTTGCTGCTTTGATGCGCTCGCGAATCTTGAGTGACACCGGAGTGCCGGCAAGATCTTCTTCTGATGGGGTGCTGCGAGTTACTTTCATATCCACTAGGATGCCTGCCTTAGCTTTTAACTAATCTGTAATGCTGATGCTACTGTGAGGTTATATTAGCATGTTGAACTAAGAGCAACTCATAGGCCATAATGGTTTTAAACCACCGACCCTTACCCAATAAATGGTGTCTACTACTTCGTTTTGCAGAACGAAGGTGTCATCAACGTCGGCCGTTTTCATGCGCGCCAACGCCAAATTCGAACGGCATTTATAGAGCGCTACAAATAAAAATACGACCGGGCGAGTTTTCATGGGACGCAATGTGTGAACCTGGTTACCCAAGGTGATCAACATATCTTCAATTTGATCTGTTAATCCAAGTGCCTTGATCGTCTTAATTTTTATGCGTGAAACTTCCTTGTCGCCAGCCGCTGCAATATCTAGGTTGATGCTGCAGCCGCTCGACTTCCCGAGAACCATACCACCTGCACCATCACAATATAGTCAATCGCGGATTCCATCGCTTTGGATCGAGCTAGGCGTTCGAATGCATTAAGTGCCTCTCTATCTTTAATGAGAAAGACAACTAGCGCCTGCTCCATCAGAGGAGTCATCACTAAGCGTACTTGCTCCTTGCCGCTAGATAGCAACTTAGTCATCGCCTGAACCTGTGTCTTCGGTGATCCGGAAAAAATAATTTTGAGAGCTGATTTCAGAGGGCAATTTGTCTAATGGTGGAGGTTATAAAGCTTTTAGGTGGCTTGAGCCTTCTCAAGATAAGAGGCTTGCAGCTAACGATCAGCGGCCCTAGAGCGCTAAAATCATGAGTTGCTTTTTTGCATACCCCCGACTTTGAGTGAAATCTATGACGACCCCAGTGAGAACCCGCTTTGCCCCCAGCCCAACAGGCTTTTTACATATTGGCGGTGCTCGCACCGCGCTTTTTTCCTGGGCTTTCGCAAAACACTTCGGGGGCAAATTCATTTTGCGAATCGAAGATACTGACGTAGCGAGATCTTCTCAAGAGGCTGTTCAAGGCATTGTTGATGGCATGGCCTGGTTAGGCTTGGCGCACGACGAAGGCCCATTCTTTCAAATGCAGCGATTGGATAGGTACAAGGAAGTTGTTAATCAGATGCTGGAAGCGGGCACAGCCTATCACTGTTACAGCAGCCCAGAGGAGCTCAATGCAATGAGGGAAGCGCAAAAAGCCCGCGGCGAAAAAGCTCGTTACGATGGTCGCTGGCGGCCCGAGAACTTAGATGGCAAAAAGCCTCCCGAAGGTGTGGCTCCGGTTGTGCGGTTTAAAAATCCGCTTGATGGCGTGGTCATTTGGAAAGACATTATCAAGGGCGATATATCGATAGCCAATCAGGAGTTGGACGATTTAATTATTGCAAGATGCGACGGTACACCGACCTACAATTTTTGCGTAGTGGTCGATGATATGGACATGGCTATTAGTCATGTCATTCGTGGTGATGATCATGTGAACAACACTCCTCGTCAAATCAACATTTTGAGGGCGCTGGGGGCTACTTTGCCGGATTATGGCCACGTGCCGATGATTCACGGTGATGATGGCCAAAAACTGTCCAAACGGCACGGTGCCGTATCGGTGATGCAGTACCACGAAGATGGGTTTTTGCCTGAAGCAGTGATCAACTATTTGTCCCGGCTTGGATGGAGCCACGGCAATGATGAGATATTCAATAGGCAGCAATTGTTAGATTGGTTTGACGGTACGCATTTAAGCCAATCGCCTTCGCAATTTGATACGGGCAAGTTGAAATGGCTTAATCAGCAATATTTAATCGCGGCCGCAAAAACAGACCCGTTAAGTTTGGTTTCTGACTTCACTCAGCGATTAACTAAAAAGGGCGTTTCGCTGGATTGCATCAGCAGCTCTGGCATTCACCTGCCTGTGATTATCGGGTTGTTGGCCGAGCGTTCGCAAACACTGGAAGAGTTAGCCGACCAAGCTTTGATGTTTTTTTTGCCTGCCGAAATAACTTCTGAAGACTCAGAAAAACATTTCACGCCGACTGCGTTGGGTGCGTTGAGCGCGTTGAAGGATTCATTTGGGGTTTGTGCATGGGACGCAGCAGGTATTTCTGCGGCTATTAAAGCGGTTGTTGTAAGTTCAGGGTTAAAGATGCCCCTAATTGCCGTCCCTCTACGATTGAAAGTATTTGGCAAAACCCAAACACCTTCGATTGATGCGACCTTAGCAGCAATGAAAAGAGACGCTGTTTTGCAGCGTCTCTGAAGCCTATATTCGAATCTTTTTGCTAATTATTCAGGTGTGTAGTTAGCAAACTTCACAACTTTCGCCCATTTTGTAATTTCGGCATCAACGGCAGTCTTCATCGCTGCGCCAGTGCCACCCATCGGGAATGCGCCAGCATCGAACATACGCTGTTTTACGTCTGGTAGCTGAATGACTTTGTTGATCTCAGCATTTAGTTTATTTGCTATTTCATTCGGTATTCCAACAGGGGCCACGATGCCGAACCACGTGGTTGCTTTGTACTCTTTCAGGCCAAGTTCTTGGAACGTTGGCAAATCAGGTAGTTGTGGAATACGAGACTCATACGCTAAACCAATAGCTCTTAGCTTGCCCGATTTGATATGGGGCAGGGACGATGACAGGTTGTCCCACAAAATTGGCACGCTGCCTCCAAGCACGTCGGTGAGCGCCGGACCAGCGCCGCGGTAGCCAATGTGGGTCATAAACACCCCGGTTTGTGACTTAAACAGCTCCATCCCCATATGGCCAACCGCGCCAGCTCCAGAGGACGCATAGTTGTACTTGCCAGGGTTTGCCTTGAGTTCCTTCATAAATTCAGCAAAGTTCTTCGCTGGAAAACTAGGGTGAACGACAATAATTCCTGGAACAGCCGCTACCTGTGCAATGTAGGTATAGTCTTTGCGAGGATCATAGGCAAGTTTCTTAAATGTACTAGGAGCGGTGCCCAATGTCGAAACTGTGCCCATCCCAATCGTATATCCATCAGGCGTAGAGCGAGCAATTTCTGCCGCTCCAATTGTGCCGCCGCCACCGCCACGATTTTCAACGACGAAGTTGCTGCCAACGGACTGCGAAAGCGCTTGAGCGATTAATCTACCGACGATATCAGTGGAGCCGCCCGGTGGAAAAGGAATGATTAACTTCACTGGTTTGCTCGGGTAAGCTGCTTGAGCCGTGGCCAAAGACGGGGCAATTCCTGCTAAAGTGCCGGTAGCGGCAATGCCACTGAGGGTACTGAGGTGCTGGCGACGTTTAAAGTTGATAGTCAATTGAATCTCCGTAAATGATGTTTTTCGAGGTTTTTCTAGCGAATGTGCCCGATTGTCTAGAATTAAGGGTAGTTGTCAAACTAATCCTTTTTTCAATAGATACTTCTTTAACGTCTGTGGGCCATGGCTGGTAATACTTTTGGGCATATATTTTCTGTGACTACCTTTGGGGAGTCTCACGGCCCAGCCATTGGTTGTGTTGTCGACGGCTGCCCCCCAGGAATGCTCCTGAATGCAGAGGACATACAACCGGAGCTTGATCGTCGTCGCCCAGGAACATCGAGGCATGTGACTCAGCGGCAGGAGCCAGATAGAGTTGAGATTCTTTCAGGGGTATTCGAAGGTGTTACGACTGGAACGCCGATTGCGTTGTTAATTCGCAATGAAGATGCCAAGAGCAAGGATTACGGCAATATTGCTGAAACTTTTAGACCTGGCCATGCCGATTACACCTATTGGCACAAGTATGGTGTACGCGATTATCGCGGCGGTGGGCGCTCATCTGCACGCCTTACCGCCCCAGTAGTTGCGGCAGGGGCCGTTGCTAAGAAGTGGATGAAAGAAAAGTACGGCACGCTAATTCGGGGCTACATGGCGCAGATTGGAGACATTGCCATTCCGTTTGAAACGTTTGATTGTGTTCACGATAACCCTTTTTACGCCGCTACGCCGAACGCTGCATTGATTGCTAGGCTTGAGGCGTATATGGATGACCTTCGCAAGCAGGGCGATTCTTGCGGTGCACGCATTAATGTTGTTGCTCAAAGTGTGCCGGTTGGCTTAGGCGAGCCATTATTCGATAAGCTTGATGCCGATATTGCTTTCGCGATGATGGGTATCAACGCAGTTAAAGGCGTAGAAATTGGAGCCGGTTTTAATAGCGTTGTTCAACGCGGTAGCCAACATGGTGATGAGCTAATGGCCGATGGCTTTATTGGCAATAATTCTGGGGGGGTACTTGGCGGGATTTCGACTGGTCAACCTGTCACTGTATCAATAGCGATAAAGCCAACATCAAGCATTCGGACCATGCGCCGTTCGATCGATAAGGCCGGGAACCCAACCGAAGTGCAAACATTAGGTCGTCATGACCCTTGCGTTGGCATCAGGGCCACTCCGATTGCAGAGGCTATGCTGGCCTTGGTCTTGATGGACCATGCGCTTCGCCACCGTGCACAAAATGCTGATGTAAGTGTGTCGACACCCAAGATTTGATACCCGGGTGAGTGCTGAAGTATCTGCTGGTCAAGTAAAAGCGGCCCTAGCAACCTATTTTGCGGTCGTGGGCGTACTTTCGCCGTATTTGGGTTTGTATATGGACTCAATAGGGCTGAACGCCAGCCAAATTGCGTTGTTATTAGCTTTGCCTCAGATTACCCGAGTGTTTGCCCCACCTTTTTGGGGCTGG
>JAYWIG010000237.1:0-2796 GCA_043789035.1 Betaproteobacteria bacterium | reverse complement strand
TCATGCAATTGCTAGAGCTATGGGAGTGTCATGGGCGTTAGAGAGTGAATCGCCTGCACAAAATGAAGCTTCAGTAGTGTTTGAGGAGATGCGCCAAGCGATGGATTCAATCGCAGGGATTTCTTGGCAACGATTACAAGCTCAAGGCAGTATTACTTACCCATGTTCGAGCGAACTAGACCCAGGCCAATCTGTAGTGTTTGTCGATAGCTTTCCGACTACAAACGGTAGGGCAAAATTGGTTGCCGTAAAGTTTAGCCATGCTGACGAGTTGCCAGATAACGAGTTTCCGCTGATTTTAATTACTGGACGACAACTCGAACATTGGCACACTGGCTCTATGACAAGAAGAGCTGCAAACTTAGATGCGATAGAGCCTACAGCAACAGTATCTTTAAACTCAATCACTTTAAGAAACATAGATGCATTTGCTGGAGATAAGTTACGAGTAAGCTCTCGCCGTGGCAGCATTGAGTTAGTTGCGCGATTAGACGAGGGCGTTGCAACCGGCAATGTGTTTATTCCATTTGCATACGCCGAAGCCGCTGCGAATTTATTAACCAACCCAGCTTTAGACCCTTTTGGCAAGATTCCCGAGTTTAAGTTTTGCGCGGTGAGTGTGGCTAAAGCAAAGAAGGTAGATGGGGTTGTCGATTAGAATGTTTTCATACTAAAAATTTAATTGTTCAGGGAGAACATATGAGCACAACCGGCCATACGAATGAGGCGGAATTTGATCGCGCTAAGAAAGTTCTTGTTGGTGGTGTTAACTCCGCTGTGCGGGCCTTTCGCGCCGTGGGCGGCACCCCAAAGTTTATTGCCCGTGCGCAAGGCGCGTACATGTGGGACGTTGAGGGTAAAAAGTACATTGATTACCTAGGCTCCTGGGGCCCGATGATCGCTGGGCACACTCACCCCAAAGTGGTTGCTGCGGTGAAGGCTGCTGCTGAATCGGGGTTAAGCTATGGCGCTCCGAATGTCATGGAAAGCGAGCTTGCGGAGCGCATGGTCGCCTTGTTCCCCCAGGTCGAGAAAGTACGTTTTACCAGTTCCGGCACTGAATCTGCCATGTCTGCGCTGCGTTTAGCACGAGGCTACACTGGCCGCACGAAAATTATCAAGTTTGAAGGTTGCTACCACGGTACTGCTGATAGCCTACTCGTAAAAGCTGGCTCTGGCGCCTTGGCTTTTGGTAATCCGAGTTCGGCTGGCGTTCCTGCGGATCTAGCCAAGCACACCTTGGTTGCGCAGTTTAATGACTTAGCAAGCGTGAAGGTGTTATTCGATCAGCATGGCAGCGATATTGCCTGTTTGATGGTTGAACCTATTCCGGGGAATATGAATTTAATTGCACCTGCACCGGGCTTCTTACAAGGTCTTCGCGATCTGTGCACTCAGCATAAAACAATATTGATTTTCGATGAAGTCATGAGCGGGTTTCGCGTTGCTAAAGGCGGTGCACAAGAAGTAGTTGGCGTCACACCTGATTTGTCTGCATTCGGCAAGGTCATCGGAGGCGGTATGCCAGTAGGTGCAATTGGTGGCCCAGCCCATGTGATGGATATGATGGCCCCACTAGGCACCGTGTATCAGGCAGGTACTTTGTCAGGTAACCCTATTGCGATGGCCGCAGGTTTAGCGACTTTAGACTTAATTGATGAGCCTGGCTTTTTCAAGCGCTTAGGCGAGCAGTGCGGCAAGTTAGTGAATGGTTTAATTGCTGGCGCGGCTAAGGCTGGAGTGCCATTCTCTGCTCAACATATTGGTGGCATGGCCGGTATGTACATGATGGCAAGTATCCCGAATAACCTTGCTCATGCTCAAACTCAAGATGTTGAGCGATTCAAGCGGTTTTATCATTTGATGCTCGACGCTGGCGTCTACTTCCCTCCGTCGCCAGTAGAAGCCTTCTTTTTCTCAAGCGCGCATACCGATGAGGATATTGCTCAGACGATAGCGGCTGCTGAAAAGGCTTTTGCTCAGTCTTAGTTCAGTTACCTCTGCCACTGCTGCAAGCGATCAGATTCGATGATTTCTAATGATGAAGTCATCTCATCGAGTTGCTCAACCATGCAGCTAGCCACAGCATCGGCGGAAATTGAACGGTACTTTTTAGGAATCAGTGGGTTAAGCACGGAGGTTAACGCTAGTGCAATCGCTTCACCGGGTCGACTAGCTTGCCCAAGTACTTCGCGATTACCGGCAAGAAATGAAGGTCGAACAATGAGCAGACTCGAAAAACCGAGATTCTCTAACGCCTCTTCCATTTCGCCTTTTGTTCGGTTGTAAAACACTGAGCTCTTGCTGCTAGCACCAAGTGCTGACACTACGGCCATTTTTATGGCTCCAGCGCGTTTAGCGGCTTTTGCTGAGTTCACAACGTAGTCGAAATCGACTTTGCGAAAGGCTTCTTGCGAACCCGCCGTTTTGATGGTCGTACCTAACGCACAGAAGAAAGCATCGCATGTAGGCAAGGAAATTTCTTGCCAATCGCTTTCGAAATCAAGTACTAGGTTTTCCGCATTTTCAGGTAAATCGCCCATTGGTTTACGAGAAATCGCCCAGAGCTTGTCGTACTTGCCAGCAAGTTTTGTTTGTAGTGCTTTTCCAATAAGGCCTGATGAACCCACCAAGACTGCCGTTGTTTTCTTCATTGTTTGCCAATTTCCCGTTTGATTGCCCTAAAAAGCGGCAATCGCCATTGTTCGCGACACCTATAATAGGGCTTGTTTTCTTAGATCGAGTTAAAGTTTTTATGCCCAAAAATGCATCAGCCTTAAATGAAACCCATGACGC
>JAYWIG010000236.1:0-9935 GCA_043789035.1 Betaproteobacteria bacterium | reverse complement strand
TTTGAGGCGCTGGTGCTCAAACGTCACTGCTTAGTCGGCGGCAAAGGAAACTTCGCAAACGCAGCGATCACAGCAGTCTTTATTGATTCCGGTAGATTCGCAAGTTCTCCCTGTGTGACATTGCTGTCGGTGACAATTCCTTCCCATACCAACTGCTTACGCGCAGCATCAACCACATCAATATTGATAGTGCCTTCTTTGTAATTGAATATGACGGTTTGGTCGGAATAGTAGGGCCACGGCGAATAAATGCCACCGCGGTAATCATAGTAGTTACCTCCGAAGTACCCTAGACCATTATTTAACGGAGTGGGCATCGTGCTTATACGAGTTTTATCCTTTAATGCTGCGTTAAAGTTAATCAACAATTGTGGATTGGCATTGTCTAAACGCAAGCCACGCAACTCTAACTCGCGTTGCGTGTTTGCTTTGAGCTCCTGCGAAACTAGGCTTTGATAGCCAATGCGGTCAGTGGCTAGTGGGGAAATAAAGCCAAATGTTTTATAACGCGCGAAATCGATATTGCTGTCGTAAGAAGCGCGAATGGACGGCTGGATGGCGCATGCCCCCATAACTAGAATCGCTAACAGCAATGCGGCTGTGCAGTGTAATTTTGTTAAGCTAGCTTTCATATTGATACACCTTAGTTGCAATGACAACGACTTTGATGGTGCAAAAATTTAGGCGCCTGTGTCGGTGCGTTCTCGCACAGACGGGATAACCGATAGTCTTCATCGTAAGGAAGTCAATTTCTTAACGAAAGGCACTCGATGGAAACAAAGCATATTTTAGTGATCCAAGGTCACCCGGATTCAACTGAACCCCACTTGTGTCACGCGCTTGCAACTAGCTATACCAGCGGTGCAGAAGAGGCCGGGCACCTCGTGCGGAAAATCGAAGTCGCCACCCTTGATTTTGCACTGCTTCGTAGTCAAAAGGATTTTGAAGAGGGTGCGGTTCCTGCAAGCCTAAAACTTTTCCAGGCCGATCTGCTTTGGGCCGAACACATCGTGGTTTTCTTTCCTTTGTGGGCTGGCGATATGCCAGCATTACTGAAGGGATTTTTTGAACAACTCCTTCGTCCTAGTTTTACCGGTGGGAGCCTTAGCTTTTTCGATAAGAAAATATTGTCTGGCCGCTCAGCTCGTGTAGTGGTAACCATGGGCATGCCCGCTGTAATTTATCGATGGTACTTTCGCGCACACAGTGTGAAATCGCTTGAGCGCAACTTACTAGGTATCGTGGGTATAGCGCCCGTACAAGAAACGTTGATTGGAATGACGAAAGACATGAAAGATGTTGATGCCAAGAAATGGTTTAAGAAATTGGAGACTTTGGGGCAGCGAGCAGAGTGACGATTCCGTTTACAGTGGAAGCTTTTTACGGGGTATTTACTTCGTATAACAACGGCGATTGACCAGCTCAATTTTTACTTTTGTTACTCGGGCTTTTCGCAGTAGTGCTGCTAGTTGGAAACTTTGCTTACACCAGTGTTGGCATCTCCGCCATCTTGGCGCCTTATGGACTTGGCAAGGTTTGGCGTATCACTTTGCGTTTTTCTCAGTAATTAATCCAATGGCCTATTGGTTTACGGTGGTATTTTTGATTACCTCTGCTATTTTTTATGGCTAGGTGTGTTCCGACGTCACCTGATTTTTGTGCCTACGCATGGATGGCGACAAGTGGTTGGGTGCTGCCTAATCCTATTCGCGCTGGTTGTATACCCAGTGCGGAGATACTTTGATGGTGATCGTTACCCAGCATTCCCTACGTTTGGATTCCCGTGTCCAACAACAATTCTCACCATTGGTTTGCTGGCCTTTCTCCGTAATCCGTATCCAAGGGTCGGATTTGTGGTGCCAATACTATGGTGCTTGATAGGTGGCCAGGCTGCGTTTGCTTTCGATCTTTCTGCAGATCTAGGGTTGCTTGCGGCAGGTGTGGTTGGACTTTCTATGGTTCTGGGCATGCTGAAAAAACGCTTTTCTTCTTAGGTTGTTTCGGCCGTATTCGATTTCTTTAATCAGGTGGATACGGGCAGTGAACGCTCGCAAGGAGGGGTTGTCATTGGATTAGCGCTCGTTAAACATAGAATTTTGATCGTAGACGATACTCGCGATAGCGCGGACAGCCTTGCAATGCTTTTGCGCACTTATGGGCACGAAGTACATGTCGCTTACGGCGGAGAGGATGCAATAGCTTTGGCATCGAGCACGTGATGCTGGTTTCGACCATCACATGGTGAAACCATTAGACCCTGCTGAATTGACAATATTGCTAAAAAATTCAAGCCTCGGCGATAAATCAATTGGCGCTGAATAACGACACCTAACGCCCCGAACGAACGTATCAGACCTCAGTGCGATTCGGCGTGTCCACCTACATACATCGGCCGCGCCCTGGCACAGAATTCAGCCGTAAGCTCGCACCACCCAATAGCTTCGAATGGTGCTAACGCTTTCCGAATTGAAAAGGATAATCATGCCACGCACGCTCTGGAAGGGCTCCATCAATTTTGGCCTGCTCTACATTCCGGTCGCCTTGTACCCGGCGGTTCAGGAACAAGATCTCGATTTCGATTGGCTGGATAAACGCGACATGGCGCCGGTCGGCTACAAGCGCGTAAACAAAATTACGGGCAAAGAAGTCAGCAAAGAAAACATCGTTAAGGGACTCGCTTACACCGAAGGTAAGTATGCGATTCTCACTGATGAGGAAATTCGCGCAACGCATCCAAAAACCACGCAGACCGTTGAGCTTTTACACTTTGTTGACGAAGGAACCGTGCCACCTGTGTATTTCGAGCGGCCCTATTTCCTCGCACCCACTGCGAAAGGCGAAAAGGTATACGCGCTCTTACGAGAGACGTTACGCAAGGAAAAGAAAATCGGTATCGCTTACGTCGTGATTGCGACCAGACAACATCTTGCGGCGCTGAATCCCAATGATCGCGCTTTGATGTTATTTACGCTGCGCTGGGAAACCGAAATTCGGGGCGTCGAAGAATTAAGTTTGCCAGCTGCAGGAATGGCCGGTGTGAAGCCTGCCGAAGCTGCAATGGCGGCGCAGCTGGTGAACAGTATGTCTGGCAAATGGAAGCCGGATGATTATCGGGATACATTCAAGGATGACATTATGACGCTGGTGAAAAAGAAAGTGGCGGCGGGTAAAACGACGGAAATATTGTCGGTAGAGCAAGCCGGTGAAGTACCAGAGTCTGCACAGATTCTCGATCTCACCGATTTGTTGAAGCGTAGTTTAAAAAAAGGTAGCGAGACTGCTAAGACAAAACCGAGGGTAGCAAAAGGTTAGCCAGGCGTGATGGATAGTCTCGACAAATATCGCGCAAAACGTAATTTTAAAATAACTGCTGAGCCTGCTGGTGGCGCGCACGAAGAAACCAACAAAAGCGGCAATGCAAGCATTAAGCACGAAGCAAGCTTCGTCATTCAGCGTCACCACGCCACACGATTGCATTACGATTTCCGTCTTGAAATCGATCACACGCTTAAAAGCTGGGCGATTCCGAAGGGGCCCTCGCTTGATCCGAAAGACAAGCGACTCGCTGTTCATGTCGAGGATCATCCACTCGAATACGCGACCTTCGAGGGCACAATTGCGGCCAACCAATATGGTGCCGGTGAAGTCATTACATGGGATCGTGGGACGTGGCGTTTGGAAGGCAACTCGGGTGATAAGGGTGATGCTGCGGCCGCGACCGCATATAGTGCTGGAAAAATAAAATTCGAATTGTTTGGCGAGAAGCTTCACGGCCATTGGACGCTGGTTCGCACGCGGCTTGGTCAGGATCAAAATACGGGTTCTCAAGCGCAAACTAAAGATAATTGGCTGCTCATTAAAGAGCGTGATGCTCAAGCGAGACCAGCAGAGGAATATGACGTTACAGTGGCACTTCCTAACAGCGTGAACAACACTGTTCGGCCAGAGAATTCGATTCAGAAATCCCCGCAAATTCGCCTTACGCTAAAAACGAAATTCCTCGCTTTAATGCTGCCTGAAAAAATGCAGCCGCAGTTAGCGACACTTGCTGCCAATGCGCCGAGCGATGATGGTTGGGCCTACGAACTAAAGCTCGATGGCTATCGAATTCTGACGCGTATTGATGGTTCTGGTGCAATTAAAACCTTCACGCGAAATGGCCTGGACTGGAGCAAGAAACTCGGGGCCACTGTTAAAGCGCTGACCGATTCGGGTCTTAAAAACTGCTGGCTCGACGGAGAAATTGTTATGTTGGGTAAAGACGGTAGGCCCAGTTTCCATATGCTACAAAACGCCTTTGCAAGTAATCAAACCGAAGCGATTCAATACTATTTATTCGACATACTTTTTGCCGATGGTCGCGACCTTCGCGCAGAAGCTTGGGAAGCACGCCGCACAATTTTAGATGCGCTGATGGCCAAGAATAAAAGCCCGCTTATTGGCGTGACTGAGATTCACCAAACACCAGTTAAAGAATTATTGAACAGCGTATGCCATCACGGCCTTGAGGGTTTGATCGGCAAGCGGCGCGATGCACCCTACGAAAGCGGCCGAGGCAATAGTTGGATAAAACTCAAATGCCTTAAACGTCAGGAATTTGTGATCGGCGGCTTCACTAATCCACAAGGCGCACGCGCTGGTTTTGGGGCGCTTCTTTTGGGCGTCTATGAAAACGACAAGCTTCGATATGTCGGTCGAGTGGGTACGGGCTTTGATGAATCATGCTTGGCTGAAATGCACAAATCGCTAAAAGCGTTAGAGATCAAAATCGCGCCATTTATGGATGCACCAAAAAACGTCGGATTGAGCGCTGTTCATTGGGTGAAGCCAACACTTGTCGCGGAGATCTCATTTGCCGGGTGGACCGCCATTGGATCGATACGGCATGCGGTGTTTATTGCACTTCGAGAGGATAAGCCTTCAGCGCAAATTATCAGGGAAGTTCCGAAGAAAATATCTGCGATAAATGGCAAGACAGCGCCCATTAACAAGCAAGGAAGCATCACCACCGAAAGTGGAGTAATCGTCACGCATGCACATCGCGTGATTGATGTTTCCACTGGACTCACCAAGTTCGATGTCGTGCGATATTACGAACAAATTGCGCCGCGAATGCTGCCGCATCTCATTGATCGGCCGGTAGCAATGTTGCGGGTTCCTGACAATATTCAGGGAGAACAATTTTTTCAAAAGCATTTGGGCAAATATACAATTGCTGAGGCATTACTCCTGCCTGATCTTGATCCCGATCACGCGCCGTTGGTCGCACTCAACACAGCGACCGCACTTGTCAGTGCCGCGCAATTAAATGTTGTGGAGTTCCATACCTGGAACGCAACGGCAACGTCAATGAACCATCCGGATCGCCTTATTTTTGACCTCGACCCAGATCCTGCTTTACCGTGGCAAAAAATTCTTGAGGCGGCAAAGTTAACGCGCACCAATCTGCAAGAACTAGGCTTGCTGTCTTTTGTGAAAACCAGCGGTGGCAAAGGGCTTCACGTCGTCGTCCCATTGCTGAGGCAACACACGTGGGAGGCGAGCAAAGAGTTTGCGAAGGCAATCAGTCATCATTTGGCAAAAACAATCCCCGCGCTATTCAGCGCAAAAATGGGTGCGCAAAATCGAATCGGCAAAGTGTTTGTTGACTATTTACGTAACACTCGTGGTTCCACCACGGCATGCGCATTCTCAGTTCGTGCAAGAGCTGGGTTGGGCGTTTCGTTGCCGATTAGCTGGCATGAACTAGACGAGCTCAAGGCATCCAACGAATTCAACATCATGAACGCCCAGTCTTTCCTTAAGAAGCAGAAAAAAGACCCTTGGTCCGAATATGAAAAATCTCGGCAATCGCTTGTGAACGCAATGAAAGTATTGGCTGCATCGGACTCATAAGCGCAAGCATCGACCAGTATTTCTTGATTAGTCAATGAGATGTATGTCTGCCAACGTACAGACGCAACTAGCGTAAGCGCTGAACATAGTTTCTCGTAACCACCGAAAAAGAACTCATCATGAGCGCGACTTACACTTTCGACATCTTTTGTACGCTTGACGGCTACGGCTCCTATGGCCCAGCCGGTGACTGGGGCGGTTACTGGGGCAAACAAGGCCCGGAGCTGCTAGGCCGCCGCCTCGCCTCGTTCGAGGCTGAGCAGCGAATGGTCTTCGGAGCCACCACATTCCGGGAGTTCGTGAAGATGCTGGCGGCGAGCACTGAAAAGTCAGACGTGCGCGACAGGTGGGGTTCCGAAGTGCCGCTGCGCTCGCACGGTAGCCTCTCGCTGAACCGGGCACTGATGGCCGCCGGGCTTGTTGACCTCATACGCGTCACAGTTTTCCCGGTCATCTCGGGCAAAACCGGTACCAAACCCATCTTCAAGGGCGCGGGGGACTTCGACCTAGAGATCGTCGAGAGCCGGACGCTAGACGGCAACATCCAAGAGCTGATTTACCGGCCCACCCTGCATGGGTGAGGCTAAACCTGCCCCATTCAGCAGCTCCATTCACATTTCTCCATTTAACTAAGGAATTCATCATGAAAGTTCAAGCCTACATAACTTTTGGCGGCCGCTGCGAAGAGGCGCTGGAGTTCTACAAGAAGTCAATCGGCGCTGAAGTCACTGGTCTGATGCGCTGGAAAGAAAACCCCGACAAGAACATGAAACTGCCACCGGGCCACGAAGAAAAAGTCATGAACGCCGCCTTTCGCATTGGCGAGACCCAGCTGATGGCCGACGACGGCATGGGCGACAAAGCCGCCGAGTTCAAGGGCATGACGCTTGCCATTGACGCGGCCGACGACGCTGAAGCCAAACGTGTGTTCACGGCGCTCGGCGAAGGCGGCAAGGTCACCATGCCCTTGATGAAAACGTTCTGGACGTCTTCATTCGGCATGCTGACTGACAAGTTTGGTGTGCCTTGGATGGTGAATGTTGCAGCGGCAAAAGCGTGAGGACGCGCTCCGCTATCAGGACCTCGGACATCAGTCCTCGAACAGGCTGCCGCGCAGAGAGCGGCCGCACACCTTAAGTCAATAAATTGGAGCACTAGATGAAGACCACTTACCGCGGCAGTTGTCATTGCAAGGCAGTGACGTTCGAGGCGGACATTGATTTGCACCAGGGCACGGGCAAGTGCAATTGCACGATGTGCTGGAAGCAGCGGATGTGGAACGCAGGCCAGCTGTCCCCGGACGATTTCCGCCTGCTCTCCGGCGCGGAGGCACTCAGCGACTATTCGAAGTCCGGCGACTGGGGAGAGGGACATCATCGCTTTTGTTCCATTTGCGGCATAGCGACGCATGGCCACGGCAGGATCGAAATGATGGGCGGCAAGCCATATGTTTCTGTGCACCTGGCCGCTTTGAACGACTTGCCGGTTGAAGATCTCGTCGCAGCGCCGTTGGCCTTCATGGACGGGCTTCACGACGATTGGCAGCATGCGCCGGCTGAAACCCGTCACTTGTAAGCTCGGGCTATTCCTGGGTTTACCTGGGATCGATCACACAGGCGTTTACGGTTCGAGTGCTGCCATTTGTACGACGACCCGCAATGCGGGGAAATCGGGGTCAGATTCCAATTAAATTGCGAAGTACAACCTTGAAGTAGAAAACCATGACTGACGCGAAAAAACTAAAGCCTGCCACCGAGATGGTGAAGGCGAACCGTGCTCATGTTCTGAACGAAAGCAAAGAGTACAGGCATGCGCGCGATGCACTGGCGGCTGAAGAGATCGAGCTCAGGCGACACATCGTTCGCGTAGCAGAACAGCGCCGGGCGCTGCCCCCCGGAGGCGAAGTCACGAAGGACTACCGCTTCGAGGGCGCGAGCGGTGCCGTCGGCTTTGCCGACCTGTTTGGCGACAAGGACACCCTGGTGATCTACAGCTTCATGTACGGGCCGCAGCGCAAGCAAGGCTGCCCGATGTGCACGTCGCAGATGAGCGCTTGGGATGGCATTGCGCCTCACGTCAGGCAGCGTGCAGCGTTCGTGATGACGGCCCGATCCCCAATTGATCGCATCTTGGCTTTCGGCAAAGAGCGGGGCTGGAAGAACCTCAGTCTTTTTTCTGACCCAAGCGGCGACTACACCCGCGACTACGTCAGTGCTGAAGACGCCGACATGCCCGGCTACAACGTATTCACCCGCAAGGACGGCACCATCCGCCACTTCTGGAGCGGCGAAGGTGGCAAGGAAACTGCCGACCCAGGTCAGGATTCACACGACGCGCCGGACATGTCAGGGCTGTGGGTGATTCTGGACACCACGCCCGAAGGGCGCGGGACGGACTGGTATCCGAAGCTGGACGACAAATGATGCGCCATGAATGCGAGCGCGAGATCTGGCCGCCACAGTGGGCCGCCAACGTGGCGGCGTGGGTGCATCGCCACGGTGGTTCTGCTACCAGGGAGCACGTTTTATTCCGATTCGGTAAGAAATTTGATTTACGAGCAAATCCGCAAAAAAACTTATGGCAACGATAATGCCAGCCTCGATCCAACTGATCTGAATCCAAAAGCGAATGACCAAAAGCGCAGCGATGACGAAATCGAGTTGATCAAATGGTATCCAAGATGCACCTGGCTGTATATGAAGCTGTCGTTTGAAAAAGCTTTTTATGCTGTCGCCTAGTATGGCCGCAAATCCCAGAGAGCCTCCGAACCAGAACCAGTTCTCTACATAAGGTGGTGCGACCCAATCAAGAAGGCCAGCGGAGTAGGCTTTAGCTATCATCCAAGCTACAACGATGCCCGCAAGTGTGGCAACTATAAAGCCACCGATAGTCTTGTGATTACCGAGCCACTGTCGACTAACTGGTGGATTAGGACCGTGCCAGAAACGCAAAAATGTCGGAGCCATATTTGCAATGTACGCAGGCGTCATTAGTACGGTCAGCTCAATGATCCGAATTCCGGACGGAAGTTCTTGAGTGCTCATGCGCTACGTTACTTGGAAGGCGATCTTAGTTCTACGCCCATTGCGTCCAGCACTTGACTAAGCAGCCACAGCCCACCTAGCAAGGCAACGAAGAGGCTGAAAAAACGTGTTACTTTCTTCAATTCAAGCTTTCTCTTTACGAGCTCTCGCAAATCGCAAAAATCTGCTTTCACTGACGGTCCTCTTTTAGGCGAGTTTCGTCCGTGCGGCAGCGCACTTTGTTCGTGAAATTTAAGGCGCAGGTTTGTTGTCAACTTTGCAGAGAATTGTGTTCACTGACAGGGTCTGCGTGACAAACATAAGCAAAGCTAGAGCACCTTTTTTTGGCTGCCTTGGTCGCCGTGATGCCCTAGAGAGCGATTTTTCGTGTGGTTGCTTGCGAGAACCTGATGCTTGCGCTCACAGATGCAATTTTGATCGTCTTTTGATAAATGCAGAGCGTTCTGTACGCGAACCAACAGAACAGACATTTACAAGTAGGTATAACGGTCGTTCGCTCTTAACCTTTCGGAAAAGAATCATGAAATTAGTGCTCTTTAATTGAAGGATAATTTTGATGAAGACTAACCCAGTTGTATGGTTCGAAATCTACGTTCAAGACACGAGTCGCGCCACGATATTTTACGAAACTGTGTTGCAAACCAAGCTTGAACGACTCCCGAACCCAGATGTAGAAATGTGGGCTTTTCCTAGCGAAAACGGCGCAGCGGGTGCGAGTGGTGCATTAGTCAAAATGAATGATTTCCCTTCGGGAGGAAACAGCACTCTGGTCTACTTCACCTGCGATGACTGCGCCGTCGAGGAAATGCGTGTGCTAACCAACGGCGGAAAGATCCAAAAAGCAAAAGTACCGATTGGCGAACATGGATTTATTTCGTTAGTCATAGATACCGAAGGCAATATGTTCGGGTTGCACTCAACTCGGTAAGGTTACTATTTTCTAGGAGAATTTATGAGCATTCAGACGAACAATGAAGTGCGTCGCGGCGGTGAACC
>JAYWIG010000235.1:0-2819 GCA_043789035.1 Betaproteobacteria bacterium | reverse complement strand
ATCCACAAGTCTTGCTTAGCTTGCCCGGGCGGATCTATGGCCGCCTTAGCAAGTTGCACCATTCGATCAGTATTAGTGAAGGTGCCAGTTTTTTCAGGTAACGCTGAGGCTGGCAAAATTACATCAGCCAAATAAGCGGTTTCGGTCGGGAATATGTCTTGCACAACTAGGAAATCTAAATTAGCTAACGCTTTTCTGGCATGAGTTAAATCTGGATCAGACATCGCGGGGTTCTCGCCCATGATATACATCGCTTTTACATCACCTTTGGCCGCAGCATGCATTACCTCAACCACCGTTAGACCTGGCGTCGTGTCCAAGGTAAAGGCAGGCAATTTCCATAGCTTTTCGAATCGACTGACACTGCTGGCTAATGTTTGATAGTCGGGGAACACCATAGGAATTAAGCCGGCATCGGACGCCCCCTGTACATTGTTTTGGCCACGTAACGGGTGCAGGCCTGTGCCTTTACGACCGATTTGCCCAGTCACCATTGCTAACGCAATAAGGCAGCGCGCATTATCGGTACCATGAATATGCTGTGAGACGCCCATGCCCCAAAAAATCATCGCTGCTTGGCTTGTCGCATAAGCTCTGGCAATTTCTCGAATCGTGTTTGCTTCGATACCGCAAATCAGCGACATCGCCTCCGGTGTGGTGTGCTCGACGTTAGCTCGTAATTCTTCAAAATCAGTAGTGCGATTTGCAACAAAATTCACATCGACCAGACCCTCGAAAATAATCGTGTGCAGCATCGCATTGAGTAGTGCTACATCGGTATCGGGCTTGAACTGCATCACGGCCCAAGCTTTTCTAGCAAGCTCCGTGCGCCTTGGGTCGGCTATTACCAGCCTTGCACCTTTACTCACCGCATTCTTAATCCAAGTGGCCGCGACTGGGTGATTCACCGTTGGGTTAGCACCAATCACAAAAATAAAATCTGCATGGGCTACGTCGGACACTTGATTACTCACTGCAGCAGAACCAACACCTTCCATTAAAGCAGCAACCGACGAGGCATGGCAAAGCCGAGTGCAATGATCAACGTTGTTGCTGCCAAAGCCAGTACGCACTAGCTTTTGAAAGAGATAAGCTTCTTCGTTACTCCCTTTGGCAGACCCAAAACCCACCAACGATTTAGCGCCATGCTCAGACTTTATTCTCAACAACTCCGAAGCAACTAGAGCCAATGCTTCATCCCAAGTAGCCTCCCGAAAATCATTCTTCCAATCGCTTGGAACGCGTTCGAATTGCGTGCTATTTGCTTTACTACCTTGTAGGCGGTTTTTACGAATCAGCGGCATGGCTAATCGCTCAGAACTCATCGCATAGTCGAAACCAAAACGCCCTTTTACGCATAGCCTAGATTGATTTGCAGGGCCATCGCGACCATTTGAAGCAAGAATTTTGTTATCTACAACCTCGTATGTCACCTGGCAACCCACGCCGCAAAAGGGGCATAAGGATTCAACCTTCTTGGCATTTAATTCGGTAGTGCCCGTTGCATGCTCTTGTTTCTTCTTCGCATTCAACACCGTCGTTGATGCAAGCGCACCAGTCGGACAGGCTTGGACACATTCTCCGCAGCCCACACAACTTGAAGCCCCCATTGGATCATCGAAATCAAAAACAATCTTGGCTTTGTCTCCGCGCCAAGCATAACCAATCACATCATTGCCCTGCTCTTCTCTACAAGCACGCACACATCGGCCACATTGAATGCAGGCATCTAAATTGACGCTCATCGCAGGGTGCGACACATCGGCCGTGGGCTGCTCACGCGAAGCAAAGCGAGAATGCACTACACCCAGCTTTTTGGCCCAGCGTGTTAACTCACTGTCGGAAGTATGTATTGCGTTAGCGCTGTCACCGATCAACAGCTCTACCACCATCGCTTGTGCGGCTTTGGATCTAGCACTTTGCGTTTGCACAACCATGCCCTGTTTCGGTGCTCGGCAACACGAAGGCGCTAAAACCCTTTCGCCATCAATTTCCACCACACAAGCGCGGCAATTTCCGTCGGCACGATAGCCTTCTTTATAACAAAGATGCGGTATTTCAATGCCGCTACGTTTGGCTACTTGGAAAATAGTTTCATTGGGTGACGCATGCAGCATTTGCCCATCGAGCGTAAAGGAAATACTCATCTTGCCAACTCATGAGAGAAGTATTTGATGACGCTTAGCATGGGGTTAGGTGCGGCTTGGCCCAATCCACAAATTGAAGCATCAACCATCACTTGGGCGAGTTCTTGGGCAAGGCCAAGATCCCATTCAGACTCTTGCATAAGATTCACAGCTTTTCCCGTACCTACTCTGCAAGGTGTGCATTGCCCACAAGATTCATGCTGAAAAAACTTCATCATATTGATCGCCGCATCCCGAGCCGAATCAGCCTGAGAAAGCACAATAATGGCAGCTGAACCAATAAAGCTTCCGTAAGGTTGTAGCTTATCGAAATCAAGCGGTAAATGGTCGAGCGACGCAGGTAATATTCCGCCAGAAGCACCACCGGGCAAATAGGCATACAACTCGTGGCCGTCTTGCATGCCACCGCAATAATCATTGATTAATTGTCTAATGCTTATTCCAGCAGCAGCCAATTTAACACCGGGGTTATGCACTCGACCCGACACCGAGAAAGACCGCATGACTGTCCGTGGTTCGGCTAAGAGTTCTGGCACCCAAAGTAGCGTTTCAACGTTATGTACCAATGTCGGCTTTCCAAACAACCCAACTTCGGCGACATAGGGCGGCCTGAGCCTTGGCATTCCCCGCTTGCCTTCAATAGATTCGATCAGCGCACTTTCTTCGCCACAA
>JAYWIG010000234.1:0-2823 GCA_043789035.1 Betaproteobacteria bacterium | reverse complement strand
AAACTCTCTAAAAATTGCGAGAGCCTTGGTTCAGGTAAGGTTAAGACAAGTGCCGGGATAGCAAAGCCTCTGCACCCAAAGCCTTCAATTGAACGACGGCTTTTTGCGCCATGCCAACAACAGAGTTCAAAGCTTGAACCGCATCTTGCCCAGATATGTCAATCGATTGTTCCGCTGAAACCATTTCTGCCAAACCATTGTCACCCAACGAACCAACGCAGGCAGTGAGCGAAATTTTCGAACCACTTGTTGTGGCGAAAGCTGCTAACGGAACTCGACAACTACCGCCTAACTGACGGGAGACTTCACGCTCAGCGCTCGACTCTAAAAAGCTTGGCGCGTGCAGCAAGGGGGCCAAAAAAGCATTCAAGTCATGCCGACCTTCCAAAGCTTCGATACCCAAGACGCCTTGACCTGCGGCGGGAACGATCTCATCGGGCGTCAGTAAAGCGCGAATGCGCTGCGCCATGCCCAATCGTTTCAACCCTGCAGCCGCCAAAATAATGGCATCGAATTCGCCACGGTCTAGCTTGCCCAAACGGGTGTCGAGGTTACCTCTCAAAGGTTTAATCACAAGGCCTGGGAAACGCTTTTGAATTTGTACTTGGCGACGTAAGCTTGAAGTTCCAACGACTGAACCTGAAGGCAAAGCGGCTAGGTTCGCATAGTTGTTGCTGACAAAAGCGTCGCGAGGATCTTCTCGCTCCATCATTCCAACCAATTCAAAACCTTCTGGCAACATCATCGGCACATCCTTTAACGAATGAACCGCGATGTCTGCTCGGCCATCTAGCAAGGCAGTCTCGAGCTCTTTTGTAAATAGCCCTTTGCCGCCAATTTCGTTAAGCGCTCTGTCGAGAATTTGATCGCCGCGTGTAGTCATCGAAAGAATCGTCACTTTTAAACCGACGTGATGCTTTTCAAGCAATGCTTTCACGTGCTCAGCTTGCCACATGGCTAAGCGACTTTCTCTAGAGGCAATGACAAGCTGCTTCAGTGCAACTCGCGATTGGCCGATCTGTAGCGCGCTTAAGTTACTTACGGAATCAATACTCAAATTTAACTCACTAAGTTTTTCACGCTGCTCCACTGGCGGCGGCTTACTGGCAAACGTTCAGCAACATCACGCAAAACAACTTGCCAGAATGGGTCACTGCCTTCTTCTTCGGTTGTCGGCGTAACACGCTCAAAACCAGCAATCGAAGGGCGTGCAACTAGGGCATTGCGATGAATACGAACAAATCGGTCTGAAAACTCTTCTTCGAGTGACACCAGCGACTCTTCGATCAAGTACTCTCTATCGCGAGTACGAACCGTGATGTATTTCAGTTCAGCTTTTAGATAAATAACATCTTCAAGAGGTACTAAGATCACCCGGCCACGCTCATGTACTGAAAGCTGGCGACGTCTTGTGTTCGTTGCTTTAGCCAACGAATCAATTGCCTCAATACTTTCCGAAGGAATACGCGTCAGCGCTTTCTTCAGTGCCTGCATCAAACGCTCAGAGCGCACAGGCTTCATCAAATAGTCGATGGCGCGAACTTCAAACGCATCGACTGCAAACTCGTCATAGGCAGTCACAAAAACAATCAAGGGGACAGGTTTCGGTTCCTCAGCCGTTGCGCGAGCGGTCAGATGTCGTGCTAGCTCAATGCCGGTCATGCCAGGCATTTGAATATCTAGCAGCACAATTTGAGGTTTTGTGACCTCAATTTGCGACAAAGCTTCCGGCGCATTAGCAGCTTCGCCAACAACACGGTGTGGAAATTCAGGGGCAAGATCAGCCAGCAGCTCACGCAAGCGTGAACGCGCTATCGGCTCATCATCAACAATCAGGATCGAAGTTGCGTCGGACATCACGGCGTCTTCTTTCTTTTCGGTAAGGGAATTCTAGAATCAAGCGAAACTGGCCGTTTTCCTCTCCGGTCTTCAGCTCCGCCTCCATATCGTACAACAGCATTAAACGCTCTCGTACATTCGACAATGCCATCTGGTTGCCTTGCCGCACTGGAAGCGAGTTCGCAGGCACATAGTCAGAGATGGGATTGAGAATTTCAATGTGAACTCGATCACCCAACTTCTTGAGCGTAATCTCAATCAGGCCAGGTGTCATACGAGGTTCTATGCCGTGGTGAACGGCATTTTCAATAAGAGGTTGCAACAGCAGCGATGGCAAAAGCGCATCAGCCGGCATGTCTTCAGTATTCCATTTAGCCTCAAGCCTTGGCGCAAGTCTCAACTTTTCGATCGCCAAATACTCGCGACATGTGTAAACCTCTTCCTCAAGGCAGACAAGTTCGCGAGTGTCTTTCATAAACACTCTGAAAAGATCGGATAAATTCTCTAATGTTTTCTCAGCCTTACGCGGATCAGCCCGCATCAAACCCAATACGGTATTCAAGCTGTTGAACAAAAAATGCGGTCGAATTCGCGCCTGAAGAGCCTGTAATCGAGCTTCAGATAAGGACGGGGCAAACGCTCGGGTCCGTAACCGCAAGAACTCGATTACCAGCCAAGCTGCGGCCGCAGTAACTAGAATTCGCGTAAACAACCAATATATAAAACCAAGATTGGGTGCCGCATTTTGGCTCACCGACAGTTGGGGCCATAAAAGTGAACCATATATCGCCATAGCAAGAACCGGTATAGCAATGCCCACTGTCCATTGAATGCCTGGTGATTTGCCATTGACTAAGCCATTAAAAGCTCTTCGGGCAAAACAAGTTAGCGCCATGCTAATTAAAAGGACTGGCTCGACTAAAACAAAAGCTTCGAGTAAAGATGTCGACGCAGAAGCCCAGGACTGGCTTACAACAAGGGCAA
>JAYWIG010000233.1:0-41474 GCA_043789035.1 Betaproteobacteria bacterium | reverse complement strand
CGAAAAGCGATAAGGTACTGCACTCGCAATTAGCGCCGGCGGAGCCTACGCACCAGGTAGAGCGTTTAATTTTCGATCTGCTAGAGCAATTTCGCGTTGAAGCTCTTGTGCCGGAAAGCTATCTTGGCATGCGAAGCAACTTGCTCCATTGTTTCGAGAAATGGTCCCTAGCGTTTGATGGTGCTGGTTTTACAGAAACTATCAACGGCTTGCTGCTTTTTTCCGTCGCTCACATGTGTCGTTCAAGAGTGACCGGTGATCCCATCGATGACGATACCGCAGACCGTATAGAGACCACACGTGGCAGAGTGAATCAAGTCGCCAACGGTGCGCTGCAAGGCTTAAGGCGCGAAAGGTTTGATCAATCGAAGTACGCCTTTCATGCCTTGCAGATTGCGCATGCCGTTGCACAACTCATGTTGGCAGCGAAAGAAAGTGGTGCAGAGCAAAGCGATCAGGGTGAGAGCATTGAGTTGGCAGCCTTTGCATTGCTAGACGTTGAGAAGGGCGACGACGCTGTCGCGGTGGCAAGCGCTGGCACGAGCAAAGTAATTACCGATGCCGAGCATGGCTATCGTATCTTCACCACGAAGTACGACAAACAATATGCAGCAGCCGAACTCGTTAGGGCGGCAGAGCTAACACAGTTTCGACTGAGTTTAGATGGCTTAGTTGCGGGGTTGGGTGTTAATGTACAGCGGCTAGCAAGGCAACTTAGAACGCTATTAGCTTTGCCTGAACGCAACGGTTGGAATAATGGCGAAGAAGAGGGCTATATCGATGGCAGACGCTTATCGCAGCTCATCGCATCGCCCAATGAAAAGCGTATCTTTAAGCAAGAGCGTATTGAGCCGCAGACCAATTGTGCCCTCACGTTTTTGATTGATTGTTCCGGTTCAATGAAGGCGCATATCCAGTCGCTTGCATCACTGCTCGACATTCTGGTGCGCGCCCTTGATATGGCAGAAGTTCAAAGCGAGTTATTAGGTTTTACCACCGGTGCGTGGACAGGAGGCAGAGCCCAAAAAGACTGGATGAAAGCGGGCAAACCTAAGCATCCCGGCCGGTTAAACGAGGCCTCTCATATTGTGTTTAAGGGCGCAGAGTCTTCTTGGCGCAGAGCCCGCCCTTCGATAGCCGCATTGCTGAAAAGCGAGATGTTCCGCGAAGGGATCGACGGTGAGGCAGTGCTATGGGCTAAGCAGCGTTTAATGAATCGCGACGCGGCGCGGAAGGTTTTAGTGGTTTTGTCCGATGGTTCGCCTATGGACAGTGCGACGAACTTGGCAAATGATGAGTATTACTTAGATCATCATTTGCGAGATGTTGTGCAGGCAATCGAAGCCAGTGGTGAAATCACTATCGTAGGTATCGGTGTCGGTTTAGACATGAGCCCTTATTACCGCAAGAGCCATGTGCTGGATCTTGTGAATTCGAGTGCAAGCCAATCACTTCGTGAAATGATTGATTTGCTGCGATAGCCTCTCTGAAATTGGCATTTTGTTTTATCTATGAACGGCTGTGTAAAAGATATACCGCATTTGATCGCTAATTTAGCTATTGTTGGAACATTGTTTGACAACGCGCCGGGCAAAACCTACGATTAGCCCATGAGAAGAGCGCTGGAATACCAGTACCTCACCACTACTGGGAGATTTTGATGACCAATTCCGTTAATACTCTTAAACGCACGACCCTAACCCTCGCGATCGGAGCGCTTGCTTTGGCGGCGTTGCCGGCTGCGGTTAATGCGCAGGCTTGGCCCGCAAAGCAAATCACTATTGTGGTTTCCTATCCTCCCGGTGGCGATACCGATGTCATCTTACGGGCCTATGCAGAAAAGCTCTCGCAACGCTTAGGCCAGCCGGTCGTCGTCGACAATAAACCTGGCGCAAGCGGCACGATTGGCAATTCCTTCGTCGCTAAATCAGCGCCGGATGGCTACACCTTTTTGTTTACGCCTAACACGTTTGCTATCGCGCAGCATGTGCTCAAGGTTTCGCCTAGCATTGCGCACGATGTCAATAAAGATTTCACCCCGGTTATTAAGACAGGCAATATTCCACTGTTGCTCTTCACGAACAATACTTCAGGCATTAAAGACATGCGCGGCTTTATTGCAGAAGCTAAGAGCGGAAAGATTGTGAACTATGGCAGCCCTGGGGCCGGTTCGCCAATGCATATTGCTGCTGAAATGTTGAACAAAGACGCTGGTATTAAAACTACCCACGTGCCTTATCGCGGTGTTGCGCCATTAATTCCAGATGTCATTAGCGGCAACGTCACTGTTGGTTGGGTAACCCCAGGCGCAGTGGCGAGCTTTAACGCCACCGGCAAAATTGTGCCCTTGGCCATTGCAGATTCACAGCGCAGCAAGTCATTGCCAAATACCCCAACGCTCATTGAGCTAGGCTACAAAAATCTCGATGTGCCTGCGTGGATGGGCTTACTCGGCCCTAAAGGTTTGTCGCCTGACATCGCGCGTGCTGAACGGCCATATGAATGAAATCCTAAAGATGCCTGACATACAAACTCGCATGGCAAATATGGGTATTGATGGCGTCGGCGGTGACGCTACTGTTTTGGCTAAACAAATTCTGGACGATGACCTTCGTTACGGCAAAGTGGTTCAAGAGTTTGGGATAAAGGCCGAGTAAGTGGGGCACGAGTTGTCCAGTGTGGGGCGTGACACGCCTCAAGTGACAGCCAAAGAAAAGCTACTTGGCAGGGCGCAGTATGCGGGCGACATTAAGTTGCCTGGAATGTTGCATGCGAAGGTGCTCCGCAGCCCCTATCCTTCTGCTCGTATCGTAAGCATTGATACGTCGAAAGCAAAAGCTCTAGCCGGTGTTCGATTGGTTGTGAGCGCCGAAGATACGCCAACGCGATTATCTGGAATACATCGCAAAGAGCATCGAATTTTTGCCACAGATATTGTTCGATTTGTTGGCGAGGAAGTCGCTGCAGTTGTAGCGATTACAGAAGATATTGCACGTGACGCTATCGATTTAATCGAGATCGAATATGAAGAATTACCTGCGGTATTTTCAACCGATACCGCTTTGCTTAACAGTGCGCCAGAGGTGCATAGTGGCACCGCAAATCTCGCTGATGAAGTCAGTATCAATCGCGGCGATGTTGAGCTAGGCTTTGCTCAGTCGGCCTTTATTCATGAAGCTACCTATGACATGCATTCGCAGTACCCCGGTTACTTGGAGCCTATGGCGACCGTGGCCAGTATGGGTGGCGATGGTCGCCTAACTGTATGGACATCGACGCAATCGGTGTTTTTGTCCCGCATGCGTCTTGCTGAGGCGTTGGATGTGCCGGTATCAAAACTTCGAGTTATTCAGGCAACGACTGGCGGCGGTTTTGGGGCAAAAATCGTTGAAGAATGTAATAGCCTCATTGCAGCGTTTTTAGCGACTAAATTGAGTTACCCGCAGCGGCCTGTGCGATTGGTGAATAATCGATTAGAAGATTTTCAAGGCGCTCGCATGAGCGTGCCTGAGCGTATTACGTTAAAAATCGGTGTTGATACGACCGGGCGAATTCTTGCCAAACAAGTACAAATTATTGCGGAGTGTGGTGCATACCAAGGCTTGGCCGCTGATGTTATGTACGTCTCGGTCATGCGTAGTGACAACATGCATAAGCTGCAAAATGTACGATCTAACGCAAAGTTAGTTTATACGAACAATCCGCCAAGGGGCGCGTTTCGCGGTTTTGGCGGAAAACAAATGGGTTTTGCGTTGAATAGCCATTTGGCGACTTTGGCTGAGATGGTCGGCATCGATGTTTTAGATATTCATCGTATAAACGCGATTGGTAAAGATGAAACAAGCGTACACGGTTGGAAGATGGGTTCAACCGGCATGCTTGAGTGTATAGACCAAGTTCAGGCTGCGATGAGTTGGAATTCTAAACATGCGCTATACAGCGAGCAAGCAAAAGACAAAGCACGCATTAAGAAGCGAGGCTTGGGCTTCGGTGCAGCAATGCATGTGAGCGGCAACCGAACGCTGGGCAATTGGGACGGCTCGACCGTCATTGTCAAAATGTCAGAAGATGGTCGTGTGACGGTGTTTACGGCCGAATGCGACATGGGGCAGGGCGCTTACACCATGTTGGCGCAGTTGTGTGCGCATGAGCTAAGCATTCCGATTGAGCACGTGACCGTTTTGCCGCCCGATAGCGATGCCGCAGCTTACTGTATTGGCTCGTTGGCTTCGAGAGTGACAATCATTGCGGGCAACGCGATGTTAAAGGCTGCTCGGGAGACTAAACGCCGTTTAATCGAATTGGCAGCGGTTAAGTTAGAAGCTGCCGCTGATGATTTAGAAGTATTCGATAGTGCCGTTCGGGTAAAGGGCGCACCCGACGTAAAAGCGACTTATGCGGAGCTGGCGCGATTGCATATCTTTCGCAAAGGCGGTGAAGGGTTGCTTGTTAATGAGACTTATGATGCACCCACACAAATGCATGATGCCGATTACTACGGCAATGTCGCACCCGCGTATTCATTCGCCGCTCAAGGGGTTGAAGTCGAAGTAGATACTGAAACCGGACAAGTGACTGTGCTTGATACTTTTGTGTCGGACGATTGCGGCAAAGCCTTAAACCCAATGGCAATTCATGGCCAATCTAGCGGTGCAGTTGTTCAAGCGATTGGCTGGGCGTTGTTCGAAAACCCCCTGTTTGAAGATGGTAGATTGCTCAACGGCAATATGGCCGACTACACCATGCCGCTGGCCGCGAGCGTGCCCATGGTTCGCTCTGGCATTGTTGAATCAAACGATCCAAATGGCCCTTTAGGCGCAAAAGGCGCCAGCGAAACTGCTATGGTGCCCGGTGCCGCAGCAATTGCGAACGCGGTGTATCACGCAACCGGTGTGCGAATTACCGAGCTGCCAATAACGCCAGAAAAAATTCTCGCGAGCTTACATGCGCGCCTTTGACTATCTTCAACCAACCTCGATTGATGAAGCCAGCTTGCTTTTGGCGCAGCATGGAGAAGATGCACGCGTTTTTGCTGGTGGTACCGCATTAATGCTTGTTATGCGCCAACGGATGTTGAACCCAAAGGTTTTGGTATCGCTAGATAGACTTTCGGAATTACGCGGCATTAGCTTCGATGCAACCGAGGGTTTACGAATTGGTGCACTGAGTTTGCATGCCGAAGTGGCTGAGGATGCGCATGTGAAGCAACACTATCCCATGCTGGCGCATATGGCCGCACACCTTGCAAACCCACAGGTGCGTAATCAAGGCACGATTGGCGGCAACCTTTGTTATGCAGATCCGGCCACCGATCCGCCTGGATGTTTAATGGCCTTAGATGCAAAAGTGATTTTGCAAAGCGCTCGCGGCCGACGAATAGTATCAATGCAAGAATTCTTGACTGACTACTACACTACAGCGCTCGCAGCAGACGAGTTGTTATTAGCTATCTTAGTGCCGCCGCCATCTGTAAATAGCGTGGGGCAATACACTAGATTTAGGCGTACTGCCGCCGAGCATAGGCCGATCTTGAATGTATCTTTCTGCGCTTCGAAACATGTTCGGACTGATGGAGTTAGACTGAGCAATATTCGTTTAGTTGTTGCCGCATCAACGCCAATGCCGACTCGATTAAAGCAAGCGGAAGATTTACTTGCCGCTGAAGACATTACTGAAACGCTGATCGAAAGAGTCGCTAAGCTTGCTGCGAAAGAAGCCAACGTTATCTCCGATCAACGCGGATCGGAAGATTACCGGCGTCAAATGCTACAGGTCATCACTCGTCGAACTTTGCAATCGGCGCTCGGGCTGGATAAATAACTATGAGCAACCACTCAATTCAGTTTGAAGTTAATGGCCAAGTTGAAACGCTCGCCATAGAGTCTAGGCGATTATTGTGCGATGCCTTACGTGATGATCTTTTGTTAACAGGCACTAAGCGAGGTTGCGAAACTGGTGTTTGCGGTGCCTGCTCAGTGCTGGTGGATGGCAGAGTCATGAAGTCTTGCTTAATGCTCGCATTGCAAGTCGATGGAAAATCTGTTTTTACTGTGGAAGGCCTAGCTCCAAATGGCGAACTGCATGTCATTCAAAAAGCTTATGCCGATAACGGTGGGCTTCAGTGTGGTTACTGCACCCCCGGTTTTTTGATGGCAACGCTTGCTTTACTCCGCGCTAACTCAAATCCTTCAATTGATGAGATTAAGGCGGCGCTTGAAGGCAATATTTGTCGTTGTACCGGTTACACGGGAATCATTAAATCGGTCTTGGTGGCCGCCAAAGCAATGCAAGTGCAGGCGAAGAGTTAACCAGTGGAAATCGAAAAAAATGCGACCTTATTTGGTACACCGCAGCAGCTTTGGCAGCTGTTGCTGAATCCGCAAGTGATGGGTGCCTGCGTGCCCGGTATGAAATCTATTGAGGTGATTAGCCCAACGGAGTACCTCGCCAGTATGGAAGTAAAGATCTCATTTCTCACGGCGAAGTTCAAAATCAAAACGGTGATTGCTGAGCAAGATGAGCCAAAGTATTTAAAGAGCCAAGGTACGGGTGAAGACTCATCGATTGCAAGCTCGTTTAAGCAAACTACCTGCATTTGGTTAAGCGACGCTACGCTTGATTCTCAAAACCCGCATTGTGCATTGCGCATGCTGGTTGACGTTACGATGCTTGGTCGTATTGGCAGTTTCGGTTTAAGCGCAATGAAAACAAAAGCTGACTTAATGTGGGACGAGTTTATTCTGAAGCTGCGAGCTCAAGAGCTACCAGGGATGGTACTGCCTGACGTTGTTGATCCCGACGTTGTTCAGCTTGTACCACCTACCGATTAGTTTTTGAATGTAAGCCATGATTATTAAATCGCAAGTAGATATTACGTCGGCAGTGCTGGCTGAACTAGAGGGTGCAGAAAACCCTAGGTTCAAAGAAATCATGGGCGCGGCAATCCGACATTTGCATGAGTTTGCTCGCGAAATAAAACTAACTGAGCCTGAGTTCCAACAAGCGTGCGCAGTAATTGCGAGTTTGGGGCAGGCGAGCAATGCCTCGCATAATGAGGTGGTATTGGCCGCTGGTTCCACCGGGCTATCGGCATTGGTTTGCTTGCTCAACAATGGTGATAAAGGTAATACTGAAACTACAGCGAATTTGCTTGGGCCGTTTTGGCGACCCGACGCACCCTTAATGGCTTCGGGTTCTAGCATCGTTAGAAGCGCCAGAGACACTAAAAACGCGCTCGGTACCAAACTCATTGTGAATGCATCGGTTATTGATGCATCGGGAGCCGCAGTCGCAGGGGCCGAAATTGACGTTTGGCATAGCTCCAATGAAGGGTTTTATGAGAACCAAGACCCTGAGCAGGCCGACATGAATTTGCGAGCGCGATTTATGACAGATGAACTCGGCAGGTTCTCATTCGAAACCATTAAGCCGATTGGTTATCCAATCCCTGTAAACGGCCCAGTCGGTGTGTTTTTGAAACTGCAAGGTCGGCACAACATGCGGCCTGCGCACATTCATTTCATGATTCGAAAGCTAGGTTTTAAGACGCAGTTCTCGCAGGTATATTCCAGCGATGATCCGAATTTAGAGACTGATGTTCAGTTTGGTGTGACGCAAAGGTTAATTGGCAACTATCAACTCAAGGGTGACAAAAGTAACCCTTGGTATAGCTTGGATTATCAGTTTGTGATTGAAGCGGGTGAGTCGAGATTGCCTAAGCCCCCAATAACCGCCAAATCTGAAGCACCACGACCAATGCTTGAGGTGCTAACGGCACGCAACAACTCAAGCAGTTCTTGAATCGTTTCTGCGCCAAAGGATAGCCAATGAACCGCCCGAAACAATATGCCAAATACCCCAAAGACCGGCCACAGCAATCATGGCAATGTTTGAATTGAATTGAGTTGCAATAATGCCTAATGCGAGGCCCGAGTTTTGCATGCCCGATTCAATCATTACTGCTCTGGCATCTTTTGTGGATAGTTTTCCTACTGCCGCAGCGAGGAACCCAACCAATAAGCCTAAGGCATTATGCGCAATCACCAATGGCAGGGTGTGAGTAAGTTCCGCAACAAAGGTTTTCCACTGGCCTGCGACTGCTCCTATGATGAAAATCAGTAACGCCACAAGTGCTATGTTTTCAAGTGGATTGCGAATTTTCGACGCTAAATTGGGCGCAAATCTCCTTGTCGCTATTGCCGCCAACATGGGTAGCGCTAGAAGCAATACTAGGCTAACTACTAGGTCTTTCGGTTCTAATGAAATTGATCGTACCCAAGTAGCAGTATTAGGATTGAGCGCTACCAATTGGGTGAAGTTTAATGGCGTAAGCACCAGCGCTAAAACATTCGACACGGCGGAGATTGAAAGGCTTAGTGCAAGGTTGCCCTTACCAAAATAGGTAATAACGTTGGATAGCGCACCTTCCGGGCAGCAGGCAACCAAAAGCATGGCCGCCTCGACTGGAGCGGGTAAATCAAGCAATAAGGTTGCAGCCAGCGTCGCCCAAGGTAGAAGTATGAATTGCGCGATCAAACCTATCGCCACTGCCTGAGGATGCTTTGCAACATACTTGAAATCGTCGAGTTATAAGTCGAGCGACACGGCATACACCATGACGCTCAAGACGACTAATAGAATTGTTTGTTGCATATCTTGGATATTACGATATGCCTGCAACCTAGTCTTTGGGTTTTGTTTTTTCTATCGAATCGATAGGTACCATGACGGCGGTTCCTGGCGTTGTGCAACCCATATCGCAACATTTTCCAGCTTGCTTATTTTGATTAATAGGACGTTTAGGATCGTTATTGACACCGCGCTCAAGAATTCTTTCGACCAAATCAACTTTGTTGCCGATTGGGTAATTTCGGTAGATCTCTTGCTTCATCGCAGCTGGAGATCCCCCGCCATGAAGGCTAATGACTGAATACCAGCCACCCTGATAGCCTGCTGTTAAATCTTCAATGAATCGCGCAGTTTGAATTCGTTGCTCATAGGGCACCGATGGATTCGCGCGAAGTACCTCCGATAACTGTGCGGCGGTTTCAGGGTTGTGATCTTCGTCCGGGCCTGGTAGGGTGACGATAAGGCCTCCGCTGACATAATGCGCAATGCGGTGCATATCGTAGATTTGGGTGGCTAAAAGAAGTTTTCCGATATTGCTGAAAACAGGGTCTGGCATAAAAATGTCGCAATTCTCGTCCTGCTTAGCGTAAACGCTGGCTGCCACTCCGCAGGCAAAAAATCCTTCGGTGATTTTGATTAGCTCAACCATTTGCTCGCGTAAATGGCTTTCTTTACCCGGATCGAAGCCATTGGCTTCGCACATCAATGCACCTGCGCCTATGAGCAAATCGCCGAAGCCAGCGCGCGCGCCAATGCAGGTATGGCGGTGGTGGGTGGCATAGCTATAAGTGAGATGTGCAGAATGCTCCCACTCGTTGCCGATGCCGGAGTAAAACACTTTGTCATCGGGCACGAATACGTTGTCGAAAATCACCACACCAGTGCTTTGCCCAAACTTTCTACTAAAAAGGGCATCTCCATGCTCTAGCTTTTCGCCAGGGCGGCCAGCGGGCCTAGCAACGATGGTGATTCCTGGAGCGTCCACAGGCACTGCGCAGCAGACGGCAAAGTCAGCATCCGCTTTGCTCATATTTCTGCACGGCATCACTAAAAATTCATGCATATAGGGTGCACCCGTGACAATGGCTTTCGTGCCAGAAATCACGATGCCGGTTTTGCCATCGTGAATCTGATTGCGTTTCACCACATGGACATAGCTGTTTGGATTTGCTTGGAGATGAGGGCGTAGGCTGCGATCACCTTTGGCATCCGTCATTGCGACGCCTAAAGTGAGGTCGTTGTCTTGAACATAGTGTAGATACTGTAAGAACTTATCAGAATAACCCTTGCCTGAACTAACGGCATCTAGTCTGGCGCTAACTTGACCAATCGCATTCATTGCATCTTGCGTAAGGTATCTCTGGGCGCAGCCGGTTTCTTGGCAAACAAGGCGAACCGCTTCAAGCTTATTGAGTAAATCCCCAGCGGCTCTGTTCGTATGGGTAAATCGATTTACTAGCCTGCCCGAGGTGGCTTCTGTCGCTGTCATCAGCACTCGACTGCGCGCTTGGTGCGCAAAGTCATAGGTCAGGGCAATTGCATTGATTCCCGGCGCAAGCATCGCTTCAGATTCGATTCTTTCGATCCGACGCCCATCAACGAATACTTTTGGGGTGTAACGCTTGAGACTCTCTCGATATTCGTCACCAGTCATTAAATTTGAAGATATTTTGTTCATATTTTTTTTGAGTGTTTAAATTAAATAATGTTTAGATAATTAACTGAACAATGTTTAAATTATTGTACAAAAATTAAAACGCATAAGTAAGTTATGAAATAAACGTCTGTAAAATATAACAATGAATCAGACATTCGATAAAACTCCCGGAAATCACCGTCGAAATCACTTGATCGACACCCGTAAAGCCTACGTACTTGACGCGGCAAGGGCAGTTTTTGAGGCAGAAGGCCTTGAAGGGGCTAGTATTCGTGAAATAGCCAAGAAGGCGGGTTACACACCCGGAGCGATTTATTCTTATTTTCCAAGTAAAGAAGCTATTTACGCTGCTTTGTTGGGTGAATCTTTAGAGCGATTAAAGGTTACCGTGATGAGCGCGAGGCCCTCGGCAGGCGTTCTCCATGGATATGCCCTTACTGCGCCATCGCGGCAGCTAGCTGGCAAAACCTTGGCATGGTTTAAGTTCTATTACTCTAATCCACGAGATTTGGTTCTTGGCTTTTACCTTTTTCAAGGAATGCGTCCCAGAGGTCTAACCGGCGATTTGAATACGCTTTTAAACGCACAACTTATTCAAGCGCTGGAACCTGCTGAAAAAGCTCTGATCGATATGGGTTTATCTCAGGAGTTAGCGCTATCTGAAAACACAGCGACTTTTGCCCATGGCATTGGCCTGTTACTTTTGCAGCATACTGGACGAATTAAGCTGTTCAAGCAAAATGCCGATGAACTATTTAGCCGCTATATAGTTCAGCTCTGCCAGCGTTACGCGCCGACGCAAGAGCAAACTTCTACTAATATTGCGGCAACCAATGTCGAGGAAGAGTTTCTCGCACGTCAAAAGCCTTTGTGGTGAAAACCGCCTTCAGTTTAAGAAAGAGCCTATGCTTCTCGATTCAGACCTAAGCCAACTTGTACTGGTTGACTATCAAGCTCGGTTAATGCCGAAAATTTTCGAGCATGAAGAAATTCTTCGAAATGCGGAACTGCTAGGCATTGTCGCTAGGGGTCTAGAAATTCCTGTTTGGGGTACCGAGCAAAACCCTCAAGGGCTTGGCCAGAACGTGGAGGCGATTCGCCAGCTTTGCTTAGAAACGATGAGCAAGCGTCACTTCAGTGCAGTTGCCGAGGGACTGACGGCTCGTCTCAGGCCTGAGGTCGATGAAGCTCCGCCACCGGCACGCCAAGGCGGAAATGCTCGAAGTCTGCCTAAGCACCTCCAAAGTCGAGCGCCACAGCTCACTGCCGAAACTGAACGCAATATGATTGTGATCGCCGGTTGTGAGGCACATGTGTGCTTGTTACAAACTGCGCTTGATTTAATCGACGAAGAGTTCGAAGTATGGGTTGTTACTGATGCCTGCAGTTCGAGGACTGAGCGCAATCGTGATGCCGCTTTTGATCGTCTCGCCACAGCTGGGGTCGACTTGGTTACCACGGAAATGGTTGTTTTCGAATGGATGCGCACCTCGGAGCACGTCGCCTTTAGGGACATCCTTCCCCTTATAAAATAAGGTGATATTGAATTTACTAGCATTTTCCCCATATAGAATCGGCACGAGCGGCTGCCTAGGTTTTAGTTTTTTAGGTACATAGCTTTACTGGTTTGTTTGCAACGGAAGGGAATTCGATGAAACGTGTAATTTTGTTTTTGGTTACTAATTTGGCAGTGATGCTCGTTTTGGGTGTTGCTGCTTCAGCGTTAGGCGTGAATCGCTATCTGACTGCATCAGGGTTAAATTTGGGCCAATTATTGGGCTTTAGCTTGTTGATGGGGTTTGGTGGTGCGATTATTTCCCTACTCATGAGCAAAACCATCGCGAAGTGGTCTTCGGGCGTACGCGTGATCAATAACCCCGCAAATCCCGATGAAGCTTGGATTGTTGAGACTGTGCGTCGCTTATCTGAAAAAGCAGGCATTGGTATGCCTGAGGTTGGCATATTCGAAGGGGATCCAAACGCATTCGCGACCGGCGCTTTTAAAAACTCAGCCTTGGTTGCCGTATCGACTGGTTTGCTGCAATCCATGCGCAGAGATGAGGTCGAAGCCGTTATTGGTCACGAAGTCGCCCACATCGCAAATGGCGACATGGTAACCATGACGCTCATTCAAGGCGTGATGAATACCTTTGTCGTATTTTTGTCTAGAGTAGTTGGGTACTTTGTCGACAAGGTTATTCTTAAAAATAACAACGATGGCCCAGGCATTGGCTACATGATTACGACTGTGGTGCTGGATTTGCTTTTTGGTGTGCTTGCATCGATTATCGTTGCTTGGTTTTCACGTCAGCGCGAGTTCCGTGCGGATGCAGGTGCAGCCAGCTTGCTGGGAAATAACACATCGATGATTAATGCCTTAAGACGTTTAGGGGGCGTTGAACCTGCTGAGTTACCTAAAGCAATGGCGGCAATGGGTATTGCTGGCAAGCCGTCGTCTTTTGCCGCATTGTTCTCGACGCATCCGCCGTTGGAACTGAGAATTGCCGCATTGCAACAATCAAAGAGTTAATTATTTTGAAAGATTGACTTGACTTCGGCCTTCGTAAAAGATTCAATACGCAGGTGACTTAGTTATGATCCTTATTTGTGAGGTAACGTAACGCCAAAGTAGGGATTAACCCCCGAGTTTGTAGGTTCCGCGGATGTAAGTAAAGAGGTGTTCCCTACATAAGAAACAGACGGGCGCCGACCCGCCTTAAGTTGTTTTGGAAAGCAGACTTAACGAGTGAGCGGCTGGCACCGCTCAACATTGAATCGACGGGAGACGATACATGTTGATCACTAGCAGTACACCTTTAACAGGCAAACCGAGCTTTGACGGAGGAGGCGGTTTAAAAGGCTCATCCAACGGCTGGGTAGCATCGCTGGCTTATCGTAGTCGCGCAAAGAAACCTCAAACAGACCACGAGCTTGCCGCTTTAGTGCAAGCCGCGCAGCAACGAAATCGAGATCATTCGATCACCGGGCAATTGATCTACGAAGACCAACGCTTTTTCCAGTGGATAGAAGGCCCTGGTGATCAGCTTAAACATTTGTGGGAAGCCATCAAGCGCGACCCACGCCATACCGATATTGAAGTTTTAGGTAATCAGCAAATTCCAGCACGCTTTTTTGGCGATTGGAATCTCTTGCTAGCGACCAAATTCGAAGGTCCGCAAAACGAGAAAACTCCTGTGAAGGCGGACGAGCTTCTGCCAGACTTAATTAGAAATTTAGTCATCCCCAAGCTTGCTGCCAAACATGCGGCGAAACCCAAGAAAATTCTTAGCATTGCGGCTCATCCTCGAGTCGATGAACTAGCGAAGTTGTTTATTGCTGCCGACGCGAGTGCCGCATTGCAGCTCTTTAACGAGTTACATAATCTCGTTACAGACCTACCCATGTTTTATAGCAGCGTTATTGAGCCTGCTGCACGCCGGCTTGGCGATGCTTGGCAGTCGGGTGACTGCTCCGAATTTACATTGACTATCGCTTTGTGCCGTCTTCAAACAGCTATTCGCTCGATTGGAAGCCTTTCGCCATGGCAGACTTCTGGCGATGCGGGCTTACGAGCCGTTTTGGTTGCACCACAGCCTGGTGAGCTTCACATGCTTGGTGCGGTACTTGATGATGATGTTTTGGTGCGTGCAGGTTGGCAGTCACAGCTTGAGTTACCAGCAAACGACAATGCCATCGAAAAGCTTGTGTCGGAGACATGGTTTGATGCGCTTGATTTGAACTTAAGCATGGTGTTTAGCCGTGAGCATTGGTTACCTAGGTTGACAGAGACTATTGCCAAGGCTCGTATCGCTTCTTGCAACCCTGAGTTGGTGGTCGTAGTCGGAGGCAGGGTGTTTTATGAGCAGCCAGGCCTTGAGAAGACTGTGGGGGCTGACGGCGCAATGGCGACTTCTGCCGACGCAGGGTCCCTCATCATGCGCGAGTTAATGGCGACTACAAAGACTGTTCGTCATTAATCAGCGTTAAGCGGCATTAAGCTGCATTCAATAGGGGCTCATCATGTTTGATAGCCCCTTTTTTTATGGCTAATGCACGGTCCAGCGAGACACTTACAATGATGTTAATGGTGTCTGCTACTAGGAATTTCTAGTATTGACTCTTTCGATATTGTTTAAAACGGGTTTTTGATTAGTGCTGACGATATTTCATTCCTCTGACTATTCTTGGCTTAGCGGGCAGCTGATTGCAGGGGAAAGCGCAGCACTGAGCATCGCTAAAGATCCGTTTGAAAGAACCACCATTTGGCTTGCATCGAATGCAGATGAGTGGGAGTTGCGTCGTGGTTTTGCCGGTACCTTAGGCATTGCCGCGAACCTTGACTTTGCACCTTTGGCAGAAGGCTTGTGGGCGACTACTAACGAACTGCTAGCCCTTAATTTTCGGTCACCTTTCTCTGCGCAATCCTTAAAGCCTTTGATTTTTGAGGTGTTCGAAGAGCAAGCTTTGAGTAAAGCCGAGATTTGGCGCTGGTTGCCTCCCTTACAAAGCCAACGACTAGTTGTAGCGGCGAAGACTGCCGAGTATTTCTCTCGATATGTTACCTATCGGCAATCTTTACTGGCTCAGTGGGCGAACCCGGAAACTAAAGATGTGGTGTGGCAAAAAGACCTATGGCTTGCGCTCGGCAAGAAGTTGCCCCAGATCGCTAAACAACACCCTTTTGAGTTGCTCGATAAGCTTCCTGCGATAGCAGCCACCTCGTCAAGTTCGATCAAGCGGTTTCACTTGTTTAACCCCGTCACTATTGCGCCCTTGTATGAAAAGGCGCTACTGGCCTTGAGTAAAACTTGTGATGTCTTCGTATATTTTCTCAACCCAAGCCCCTTGAATTGGCATGATAGAAGCGACGATCTGCCGCGTTTACTTGCAGCACTAGGTGCAGAGCGGCGATATTCTTTTGAACGGATCTCTGAATGGGTGGCAAATAGCAATGCCAGCGAAGTTGTTTTCTACCCAGAACCATGGACTTCGGCGTGCGACGGGCAGAAACCGTCGTTCCTTAGCTCTGTGCGAACGCAGGTTTTCTCACTTTCGAATACCGAATTGAATTCCGGCATGATCGCCACCGAAATGCCTTCAACCTCTGACTTGATTGTGCATAGTTGCTCAGGTATTGCAGAACAATTGATAGTGGTTAAAAACCGCATTGAAAAACGCTTGGCTGACTCGGCTGATTTTCGTTTATCCGATGCCTTGGTATTGCTGCCGCGAAATGCCAACTATCAAGCGGCTGCAAAGCTCTTACCCTGGGTTTGGCAGGAGGGTTTAGCAAGCCCGCTGCCATATCGATTGGCAGGTATTGCTCAGGTGGTTGAAGATCCGCTGATTGACGCTTGGCTGCAAATGCTGGCACTACTAGAAAGTGGCTTTGAGATTGACGTGATGATGCGCTGGCTTAGCTCGCCTGCTGCACTCAAAAGGCTCGATATTTCTGAACAAGATTTAGATCGATTGCAAAGCTGGTTGCTTGCCTCTGGCGTAAGGCGTTGTCTAAAAAGTGATACGGGGCACTCTTGGACTCAAGCCATCGAATGGTTGTTCATGCGCTATTGTGGCGAGCCTGATAACGCTGACCCGAATGATTTAATGCTCTTCGGTTTGGATTTAGAACTACTTGGAAAGCTTGTCAACGAGTTGACAGATTTTAAACAAGCAACGGAGCAATTGGGTGCGGTAAAAGATAGTGCGGGTTGGGTCACTTATTTTCGGGAGTGCTTCGATTCGCTCGTGTATTACCCTGATTGTGATGTAGAAAGCGCAGCGGTGGTGAGAGAACTTATCGCTTCATTGAGTGTTCTAGATTCAATTGCGCAGTTAGACTTTGAAACCGCAACAACATGGTTGCTCAGTGATAACAGCGCGACTGAATATTTAAGCCAACGAGCGACTTTGCAGCGGTCTTCAACGCTGACTGTCGCACCATTGGGTGCGCTGCGTGGTCAAGCTTTCAAGCATGTTTTTATACTGGGTGTCGAGCAAATACCGTTAATCGTCGCGGGTGAGCAGCAAGACTTCATGGTGCAATCATCCGCCAGAGGCGACCCTTCGACCCGTGAGAGCGATCTATGCTCTGTTTTAGACGCCATTCTTGCTGCGCAAGATTGTGTTGAGTTGAGCTACCTTGGTAAAGATCCAACGACCAAAGCACCGCTCGCTGAACCGATGTTGATAGCACTGCTGGAACGTTGCGGGCAAGATGTTGGTCTGCGTTTAAACAGGCCCTCTAGTCCTCAAGAAGATGCCCTGCCTGCAGTAGAGCCTGCTGGCGAATCCTTGCCATTACGAAGCCTACAAATTGCCGAACCATTAGCTGAGAACCAAGATGAGGAAATTTCAAGGCTGCTCGATTTAACCAATCCTCTGGCTCATTATTTAAAACGGCATCTTGGCTTACGAATCTTCGATGATTCACAAGAGCTTGACGCCCAAGAACCGTTCGAGCTTTCAGGGATTGATTTGTGGCGCCGACGGGCTGATTTGTTGGAACGCCCTCTAGCCAAGCTTCGTCGTAGCCTTCCGCAAGCTAACTTCGGTCGATTAACGGCGTTACGAGCCGATGTTGATGTGAATTTTTGCAAAGTGGTTGAGCAGAGCTTTGGTGTTGGCGCTTTGATAGAAGTATCACCTAGCGAAATTCGCTGGAGCGGGATTGTTCGTTGCCTCATTGATTACGCGGTTGGAGATACCGCTGGAAAGACTCGCATTGTTGTTTGCCAAAGTGAGGCTATTCGAGTTGGTGAACATCAAGGCGAAAACGACCCGCCGAATGTTGAGGTTGCCGATAGACTTGCAAAAGTTTTAGATGCCATGCGGACGCAATTTATTAAAGCACCATTTGTATTTGGCCGAGATACCGCTAAGGATTTTTTCACCAAACTTTATGCACCCACTAAAGAGCATCCAACAAGATTTTGGCAAATGTCGCAGGCACAAGCACAAGCTTTTGTTGGCAGCATATTTGCAAAATTGGCGTGGAAAGCACCAGACGGAACGCATGCGCATGATTTGCTTTGGCGGAGCCAGCCAAGTATCGACACTCCAGAGCTTATGCAGTTTTGGCTTGAGAGCTTTGCGATGCAGTTGCATGAACTTGGGCTGCCTGTTTATATCAATGATTCTGTATCGCTGATTGAATGGGTTGCTCCAGTAGCCGCAACTGTGGAAAGCGAAGAAGATGAGTAAAAGCGTGAGTAAAAGCGTGAGTAATAACAGTGCTCAAGCCAGTCATCCTGCGTTGGCGCTTCGATTGCAGGGGCGCTGCTTGATTGAAGCCAGCGCGGGCACTGGTAAAACTTGGAGTATTGCTAAGCTCTTCGTGCGGGCATTGTTTGAGAAGAACTTGGCGCCAAAGCAGGTATTGGTAGTGACCTTTACCAATGCAGCTACCAAGGAGTTGAGCGAGCGCTTGTATCTCGAACTGCTTGATGTTGAGAACTGGTTACAACGTTGCTGCCAAATTGGCGGCATAGCTGATCATGCTTTTTATGCGCCTTGGGCCGCTAGTTTTTATCATGAAAGTTTTGATGCTATTAAGCTCTTAGCTTGGGTAAAGCGATGTATACATAGCTTCGACGAAGCGGCTATTAGTACCTTGCAGGGGTTTTGTGAGGCAGTCGTGAAACGTCACGCTACCGAAATGGGCATCGAGTTAGTGGCGAGTGCGTTTGAGTCCGCAGATGCTGGCAATGTTCAGGGCTCAAGAATGCCATCTGAGTCGAGTAGCGGCATGTTGCTAGAGGTTGCTGCCGTTTACATGAATGAAGTCTGCGCAATGAATGCCATGCCTTTGCGCGAGGCTGCGTTTGTGAAAGTAGCCGTCGGCAAATATTCCGATGTTGTGCAAAGTGTGCAAAGCCTGCTTAATAAACCGGCGACTCTGCCACCGCTCGATACGCAAAGTTTGAATGAACAGCGCAAGGCTCTTCTGGCAAGCGGCATTCTGGCGGCACTCGATAGGTTTTCAAACTCGGTAAATGAGAAAAATATTGGTGCCTTCATTGCGTATGGCAATCGGTACATGGCCATGCCTGAGCGGAATAAGTCGATTAAGAGCGTGCAGTTTAATGACATCGTTCTTGCGCTAAAAGAGTTGAGTTCGCTGGGGACCATTGACAGCAAAGATTGGGCCCGATTGAAGAGAATTGATTCAGCTGGGCGAATCGGAAAATCGAAGGTAAGCGATAGCGACTCAGCTAGCGCACTTGAATTAGTGCAAGTTGCGCGTGAATACTTCGAGCAATATTTTGCTTTTGAAAAATTGGCTGATAATTATCGACAACAGGTTGTTTTAACCGCTTTTTATGCGGCAAAGAAAGCGCTACTTGATGGCAACAATCTTTCATTTGCCAATACATCGCTTAGTTATACTCGAACGGTGCAACTTGCAGCACTTGGCTTAAGCCGCTATGCAGACGTCGCAATGCAATTGCAGCAGCGTTTCCCGATCGCCTTGATTGATGAGTTTCAAGATACTGACCCTACTCAAGCAGTGATTTTGAATGCTATTTACCCAAAGCACTCGAACGCGCAGAATCAAAGGCAGGACTTTGCCGTTGTGATGGTGGGCGATCCCAAGCAAGCGATCTACAATTTTCGAGGTGCGGATGTTTATGCCTACTTAAACGCGAAGAACTCTGCGCAACAAATATTCTCGCTTGATACGAATCAGCGGTCTGTTGCACCTTTAGTGGATGAAGTGAACGCTTTGTTCAGTGCAATGCCTAATGTGTTTGATGTCCTAGGTATTGATTTTGTGGCCATGAAGGAAAGTGGCAAACATACTTCGACGCTTGCGCCACCTGCATTTCGCTATTTTGCGATGCCTGCATCGAAAGTCGATTTTGATGTTTGGCAATGGGTGGCGATGGAAGTTGAAAGCTTGTTAAAAGGGCCGCTGATAAAGCCACAAGACATTGCCGTGCTGGTAAGTAGTAATAAAAATGCCTTGCTCATGCGTGATGCACTAACCACCTTAGGTTTGCAGTCGCGGGTAGAAGATAAAACGTCGATCTGGGTACAGCCGATAGCGCAATATCTGCTTTGGTTTTTGCAAGGTGTGCATGTCTACACCGATTCGCCATCGCTCAAGAAAGCTATTCTGACCCCGCTAGGAGGGCGAATATGCGAACGATTGTTCGCGCTAGATCAGCTTCAAGATTTAAACCTCGTAAGAGCCGTGAACGATGCTCTTTTAAGTGAATTCGCAAGGTTGAAAAGTATTTGGCTTACGCTAGGCTTTGCCGCATTTTGGCAAGAGGCTTTTCCGAGGCCTGCAACCGATTTAGATTTACGTCATTTACTCGAGCTCTTGAACTTAAGAGTTTCCACGCAGGTAACGCCTCCGCATGATATTTTTAGATTGATTCAATGGTTCGAAGCTCAAGTTAATAAAAGCTCACGCGCTTCGCTTTCCGAGGAGACTAATCGCAGGCGTAGTGTAAATGCAGGTGCACAAGTGCAGATCAGCACCATCCATGCGTCTAAGGGGCTACAGTATGAGGTGGTTTTTCTACCGGACTTAATTGGTAAATCTGAACCAAGAGCAGGCCGGATTACCTATTTTGAAAAAGACATGAAACTCGCTGCTGATCTAAGCTCGGCAGATTTCCAATCAGCAGAAGTTTCTCAGGCTAGTGATAGGGAGCAAGAAAGAGAAGAGTTGCGGCTTGCCTATGTGGCGTTGACTCGAGCGGTGCAAGCCTGCTACGTGCTCGTGCCTTCAGCTTTACTTCAACCGCCCGCTAAAAAGAGCAAGGCAAAAGCGGATAGGCGATTAACGGCGCTGGTTCGATCTCGCATCAGTGCGCTGCAAAGTATTGGTTCGAATTTGCTGATGTTCATTGAGCCAGAAGCTACTGACCATGACCGTACTGAAGTGAAGCAAAGGCTAGTTCCCTCTGAGCAAGATAACAATTCCGAAACACATATCGCTCCAATACCTGCGTTAGTCGAGCTGCCCAAATCGCAGCTTGCGCCAGCTTGGGTGATCGATAGCTTTACGGCGTTGGCTAGGCGTAGCGCCAATGAAAATCACTCTCTACAACTTGATGATTCATTTGATTACACGGATTCATCCGTACTCAACCTAGTCAGCAAAGTGGCGCAAACCTCTCTCGAGTTCGATCCGCATTTTGGCCATAACACTGTGGCGCTGCCGAAGGGTGCCCGCACGGGTGAGTGTTTGCATGCGATTTTGGAGAATACCCGCTGGCAGACAAGTTTAGCCGAAGGTGCAAACTTGGTGGAAGTGCAAAAACAGACCCTGCGCTACGACATAGCCCATGATCAATCACATGAGCTTGCGGCATGGCTTAACGATGTATTGCAGACGCCGCTCGTTCATGGTTTTTGTCTACGGGATATTTTGCCGAACAAAATGATTCGAGAGTGGCGCTTTGATAACTTGCAAGCAATGGTTGTTGACGGCAAACCTAACGCTTATTTAAGGGGCTATATTGATTTGGTCTTCGAGCATCAAAATAAGTTTTATGTGATCGACTACAAGAGCAATTGGCTTGGAGTTGACGATGAGGCGTATGTTGCCGATGCAATTGCACGTTCGATGCGAGAACATCAATATGATTTGCAAGCTAAAATCTATTCAGCCGCATTGAAAAACTTTCTTGCTTCGCGTATCGGTGCGGCAAAAGTGAGCGGAGCGTACGGCGGCGTGTTGTATTTGTATTTAAGAGCAATGAAATCTACAGCCCCGAGCTTTGGAGTCATGTATGTCGCATAACTACGTAGCTATCGCAGCGAATCATTTCGCTGAACGCTTTGTGCTCGCTAATGCAGCTACATCGAAACTTGCGGAAGGGCTTCAGAATGTTATTGCGAAATGTATGGCCGATACCTACTCTGGCCATGCCTATGCTGGAGTGGATGCAAATGTAGCTGCAGAGCTACGCCAAATAATCGACGATATGCCAGAGCGCGATAGGCCCTTGGTGCTGTGGCAAAACCGGTTGTACTTGGCAAGATATTTTCATTGTGAAGCGCGGCTTGCAGGTTATTTATCTTCCGTCATACATACGGGGGCCAGTGCAGTTGTGGATGCGAAACAAGAAAGTCTGTTCCAAGCGACGGTTGATCGATTCTTGCCTGTAGACAGCACAGGTTTTAATCTTGGGCAACGCCTTGCAGTTCAGCGCACACTCGCTGCAAAATTCACTGTAATTGCCGGCGGGCCAGGCACGGGTAAAACAACGACCGTGCGTGCCCTATTACAGTGTTTTAGAGCACTGCATCCTAAATGTCGGATCGCGCTTGTTGCGCCTACCGGCAAAGCGGCAAGTCGTTTGAGTGAAGCAGATACCTTGCATGTGAATCATGCGGATACGGTGCATTCCCCGGCCGAGGTAAGCACCTTGCACAGGCTTATTGGCAGAAAACCCAATGGCAGCGTTAGCTTCGATAAACACCGAAATCTGCCCCATAATTTGATTGTTGTTGATGAAGCCTCAATGGTTGATCTTGTTTTAGCAGACCAGCTGATTGCCGCTTTGTCACCGATGACGCATCTGGTGCTATTAGGAGATTCCAACCAACTGGACGCTGTTGAAACGGGGACGTTTTTTCATGAATTGTGTAAACCTACCGAATGGAGCCAGCGGTGGTTATGCAAGCTCACTCATACGTTTAGGTTTGATTCGAACTCGAGGATTGCACGGGCTGCCAATGCCATAGCAGCTAGCGAGGCTGAACAAATTGGGCAGTTTATTCAGCCTATTGCGTGGGAAACTACTTCCGCGCAAGTGCAAGTTCTCGCCAATGGTTACGGTTTTTACGCTCAAGCAGTGGTAGACGTAATGGATGACTCAGATTCATCTGTCTATGATACAGAGGCACTATTCAATGCGCTCAATAGTTTTAGAGTCTTAGTGGCAGTCAACGAAGGCTTATCCGGGCAAAAACAACTTGCCAGCGCTTTAGATCGAGTTATTCGATTAAGAATTGAACAAGGTATTGAAAGCCTTGGCTCGGGAGACATGGCTGTTGATTTGCCCCCATCTAGCTTGTTTCATGGGCAAGCGTTAGTGTTTACCAAAAACAATGCGCTTCTGGGAGTAAACAATGGCGATTTAGCGATTGTATTGAAAAGCAAAGCGGATTCGTACAAGGTCTTGCTAGCCGATGGGCGACTAATGAGCGCCAACCTTTTGCAAGACTATGCCTTAGCCTGGGCTATGACGGTGCATAAATCGCAAGGGTCTGAGTTCGACGAGGTTGCCTTTGTGATGCCAGGGCGGGCTGTTGATCGAGCACTACTTTACACAGCAGTAACCCGGGCAAAGAAGCAGTTCGTCGCTTATGGTACTGTGGCCGACATCGAAGCCAGCGTGGTGCGCACAAACCCTAGACGGGCCAGCATTATCGCTCGTTTAGGGTTTTTAAAGCCCATATAAAATGTCGTAATTCCCTCTGTAGTCCCTATTAGCAATGGCCTCAAAGCGCTTTCTGGCGTGAGGCAGAAATCCCATGGCAAAAAACGATACATCGAAAAACGAGTATTCAGAATCGTCGATACGCGTGCTCAAAGGCCTTGAGCCAGTCAAGCAGCGCCCCGGCATGTACACCCGGACAGATAACCCTCTACACATCATTCAAGAAGTCATTGATAACGCAGCTGATGAAGCATTAGCGGGGCATTGCAAGAACATTGATGTTGTCTTGCACAGCGACGGCAGTATTTCTGTTGAGGACGACGGTCGGGGTATTCCAGTCGGTAAGCATCCTGAGGAAAAGGTGCCAGTCGTTGAAATCGTCTTCACCCGGCTGCATGCAGGTGGCAAATTCGATAAAGCTGCAGGCGGCGCTTACTCATTTTCTGGCGGCTTGCATGGTGTGGGTGTTTCCGTCACTAATGCCTTATCGAAGAAGTTAGAGGTAACGGTTGTGCGCGAGGGGGCAACCCATGCGATGACCTTTGCCGATGGCGATGTCATTAAGCCTTTAGTGCCAGTACTAGGCGATGCAAGCAAAGGCAAAACTAAAAAGAGCGGTACCCATGTGCGTGCTTGGCCAAATGCCAAGTATTTCGATTCGGCCATCATTCCTTTCAATGAACTGCAGAACTTGTTGCGCTCTAAGGCGGTTTTGCTCGCCGGCTTAAAAGTGAGTTTGCTCGAAGAAAAATCGAACAAATTGCTAAATTGGCAGTACAAAGAAGGGTTAAAAGGCTATCTTGGAGAGAACTTAGCCGGCAATAGCGATGGTGGTCCGTTGATTCCATTTTTCGATGGGCAAGAGTACATGCCAGCGCAACACGATACTTTTGCTGAAGGCGAGGGCGCCCAGTGGATTGTGGCCTGGACTGAAGACGGTGCCTTGGTACGCGAATCTTATGTGAATCTAATTCCTACTTCAGCGGGCGGAACGCATGAGTCCGGATTGCGCGAAGGTTTGTTCAATGCGGTAAAGTCTTTTGTCGAGGTTCAGAACCTGCAGCCTAAAGGCGTGAAGCTTCTGCCTGAGGATGTGTTCGTGCGCTGCAGCTTTGTGCTTTCAACCCGTATTCTGGACCCGCAATTTCAAGGGCAGGTGAAGGAGCGCTTAAATTCGCGTGATGCTGTGCGCTTGGTTGCATCGATTATCAAATCGCAGTTAGAGCTATGGCTGAACCAGCACGTTGATTACGGTAAGCGCTTGGCAGAGCTGGTAATTAAACAAGCACAGACTCGGCAAAAAGCCGGGCAAAAAGTTGAGAAGAAAAAGTCTTCTGGCGTTGCGGTGTTGCCAGGGAAATTAACCGATTGTGAATCGTCGGACATTACCCGCAATGAAATTTTCTTAGTCGAGGGTGACTCCGCTGGTGGTTCGGCCAAAATGGGGCGTGACAAGGAGTTTCAGGCGATATTGCCGCTACGAGGCAAGGTATTGAACACTTGGGAAACAGAAAAAGATCGCCTGTTTGCCAACAATGAGATTCATGACGTTGCTGTGGCCATCGGCGTCGATCCGCATAGCGCTTCAGAAACTCCTTCGCTGGCTGGTTTGAGGTATGGCCGGATTTGCATACTCTCAGATGCGGACGTTGACGGCTCACACATCCAAGTGCTTTTGCTCACACTGTTTTACCGTCACTTCCCAGCACTCATCAATGCAGGCCATATTTACGTGGCCAAACCACCTTTGTTTCGAGTCGATGTGCCTGCACAGGGAAAACGCCCGTTACGCAAACTCTACTGCTTAGATGAAGGCGAGTTGAAATACGTTGAAGATAAGCTTAGAAAAGATGGTGTTCGTGAGGGCGCATGGAGTGTGTCGCGATTTAAGGGCTTGGGTGAAATGAATGCTGGTCAGTTGTGGGAAACTACGATGAACCCAGACACACGCCGTTTGCTGCCAGTTGCCATCGGATCTATCGGAATTGAGGCGACGCAAAGCCGTTTCACCATGCTGATGGGTAAGGGCGAAGCCTCGTCTCGCCGCGCATGGTTAGAAGAGCATGGCAATGAAGCCGATGTGGACGTGTAAGAGATAACGAGTTATGAGTACGAACAAAAATACAGATACGAATGCGGATAAAAATCTGTCTCTCGATTTTGGTGCGCTGCCCACTGATCACACACCAGCACAAGCGCCACCGGAGATGCCCCCACCACCGCCAACTGTACCTGTAGCCTCTACTCCGCCGGATGACCCTAACGGCGCAATCACTCTCGCGGATTATGCTGAGCGTGCCTATCTAGAATATGCCGTAAGCGTTGTTAAAGGGCGCGCATTGCCCGATGTTTGCGACGGCCAAAAGCCGGTGCAGCGCCGCATTCTCTATTCCATGAATGAGATGGGCCTCGCCGATACTGCCAAGCCAGTGAAAAGCGCTCGGGTCGTTGGTGATGTGTTGGGTAAGTTCCACCCGCATGGTGATACAGCCGCCTACGATGCACTCGTTCGCATGGCGCAAGACTTTTCTCTGCGTTACCCGCTGATTGATGGCCAAGGTAATTTTGGATCTCGTGATGGCGATGGCGCTGCTGCCATGCGTTACACAGAAGCTCGCTTAACGAAACATGCCCGTTTGTTGCTCAACGAAATCGATGACGGCACGGTTGATTTCATTGACAACTATGACGGTTCGCATAAAGAACCCGCGTTACTGCCTGCGCGCTTGCCGTTTGTATTGCTTAACGGTGCATCCGGTATCGCCGTGGGCATGGCCACCGAAATTACTTCGCATAACTTACGCGAAGTTGCCGCAGCCTGCGTGTTGCTGCTCAAGAGCGAGAAAACGACTTTAGAAGAGGTGCTCGCTGTTCTACCTGGCCCAGATATGCCTGGAGGTGGCCAAATCACTTCGACCTCGAACGAGTTGCGCGACATTTACGCCAGCGGCCGCGGCTCGATGAAAATGCGTGCCCGCTACACTATTGAAGAAATGGCGCGTGGGCAATGGCAGCTAGTGGTAAATGAATTGCCTGCCGGTGTGTCATCACAAAAAGTGCTTGAGGAGATTGAAGAGCTGACCAACCCAAAAATTAAGATGGGTAAGAAGGCCTTGTCACCAGATCAACTGCAATTGAAGCAAACTGTTTTAAGCGTGCTCGATGCAGTGCGTGACGAGTCGGGTAAAGAGGCCGCTGTTCGCTTGGTGTTCGAACCAAAAACTTCGCGTATTGAACAGGGCGAATTGCTAAGCGTATTGCTCAGCTACACTAGCCTTGAAACGTCGGTGCCGATGAACTTGGTCATGGTTGGCATCGATGGCCGCCCAGTGCAAAAAAATCTGATGATGATTTTGCGTGAATGGTGTGAGTTCCGCTTCAAGACAGTTACCCGTCGTTGCGAGCATCGCTTAAGCAAAATAAACGACCGCATTCACATTCTTGAAGGCAGAAAACTTATTCTGTTGAATATTGACGAAGTGATTCGCATTATTCGTGAAAGCGACGAGCCTAAGCCCGCCTTGATCGAAGCTTTCAAGCTTAGCGATCGCCAAGCTGAAGATATTCTAGAGATTCGCTTACGTCAGTTAGCTCGTTTAGAAACCATCAAGATTCAGCAAGAACTTGATGCGCTCGCGTTAGAACAAAAAGGCCTGCAGAACCTGTTGGATAGTCCGGCCGCAATGAAGCGCCAGATCATCAAAGAGGTTGAGGCTGACTCAAAAACATTTGGTGACGATAGACGTACGGTAATGGAAGCTGCCGCGAAAGCCAGCGTTTATTTAAAAATTGTGGAAGAGCCCGTCACGGTGATTGCCTCTGCGCGTGGTTGGGTTCGTGCCCGTCAAGGCCATGGCCATGATTGGACTCAATTCCAATTCAAAGCAGGCGATAGTTTTGCTGGCGCATTTGAAGTGATGACCACGGACACTCTGTATGCCTTAGCCACCAATGGCAAGGTATTGTCGGTTGCGATTACTGGCCTGCCATCGGCCCGTGGTGACGGTGCGCCAATCACGAGCTTTTTCGAACTTGAAGCCGGAGTTCGAATCGATCATGTATTCGCCGCGAGCAACGATGATGGCGTTATGCTGAGCACGCAAAGCGGATTAGGCTTGCTATGCCAGGCGAAGGATTTGCAAAGCCGCATGAAGGCTGGCAAGCAATTTATAACACTCGATAAAGACGATGTGCCATTGCGCCCCAGTGTGTTTAAGCAAGGCATGGATCGCATTCTTTGCGTGAGTGCCGACGGCAAGGCTTTGGTGTTTGAATTAATTCAAGCCAAGGTTCTTAAGAATGGTGGCCGAGGCGTTATTTTCATGGGCCTAGATAAAGGCGAGAAACTTGCGCAAGCCATCGTTTATCAAACTGGGGTTGCGATTAATGGTGCAGGGCGCGGCGGTAAACAAATCGATAGAGAAATGTCCCGGCGTGAATTGGCCGGTTACGAGGGGGCGCGTTCGCGCAAGGGCAAGTTGCTAGAACCTAGAGTGAAAGATGCGCAGCTTTATTTAATTCGTGCAGAGAAAGGTGCTACTTAATGGCTTTAAAGTTGATTGCTGCTGCATTGATTGGATTTGCAGCACTACTAACGAGTTGTTCGACGGTAAACCCTTATTACGATTCCAAGTTGAAGCATCACACGCCGACTGGCTTTGTGAATAACTACGGTGTAGCCGGTGGCAAACCGTTGAGCGAGTTATTGAAATGGCAGTGGGAGTCATTCAAAAGCGGTGTGCCCAAAGTACCTAACCAACTGTTCCAAGGTTATGCAGGTGTGCCGACTGTTAAACCACCGCTTGATCAACTCAAAGCGAATTGCACAGAGCCTGCGCTTAAGCAGGAGGGCCGCTGCAAAGAAATCAGCATTACTTGGGTTGGTCATGCAACCGTGCTGATTCAAATAGGCGGCTTGAATATACTTACTGACCCGCACTTCTCTGAGCGAACCTTTGCTGTTCAGTTCATGGGGCCAAAGCGCAAAGTTCCTTTGTCGGTAAATTTGGCGGAATTGCCTCGCATTGATTTGGTAGTCATCTCACATAACCACTATGATCATTTAGATACCGAGACGGTGAAAGCATTGCAAGCTCAAGCAGGTGGGCCGCCGATTTTCGCAGTGCCTTTGGGAGTCGATGCTTGGTTTAAAGATTTGGGCATCACCAATGTCGAGCGTTTTGACTGGTGGAATACCAAGGCATTATTAGGCATTGAATTGCATTTTGTCCCTGCTCAACACTGGAGCTCTCGCAGCCCATTCGATAAGAATGCCTCTTTGTGGGGTGGCTGGGTGATTAAAGAGAAAGCCACTGCGAACAACTCAGGGCGTTCTCTTTACTTTGCTGGCGACACCGGAATATCGAAAGATTTTCAAGATATTGGTGCTCGTTTCAATGGCTTTGATTTCTCGCTGATTCCGGTGGGCGCTTATGAGCCAAGATGGTTTATGCAAGATCAACACGTGAACCCGGACGAAGCAGTGCAAATTCATAAGGATGTGAAATCGAAATGGTCTCTAGGTATACATTGGGGAACGTTTGAGTTAACCGATGAATCTTTAGATCAACCGCTTGTCGACCTACCCAAAGCACTGGTAAAAGCGGCAGTACCGTCAACCGACTTTGTTATGTTTAAGCATGGCGAAACTCGATTCTTTAAATAATGATTAATCTATGAATTCTCCAGAATCTCCCGTTTTATTCGAGCTATGGCCGACGGCCTCAAGCGATATCAATATCGGCGTTGCCACATTAAATCGCCCTAAACAGCTTAATGCCATTACTTTGGAGATGTGCGAGTTACTACTGAAGCAACTTCGGCAATGGGCAGCGGATTCCAGCATTGCAACGGTTGTTTTAAAAGGCGGTGGAGAAAAAGGCTTTAGCGCCGGTGGCGATGTTGCGCAAGTGATTCGACATGTGAGATCTGAGTTGGCGTCGAGCGCTGAAAGATTTGTCTACGGCGATCTGTTCTTTACGGTTGAGTATGAGCTTGATTTACTCATTCACAAATACCCAAAACCTCTTATTTCTTACAGCCATGGCGTTTGTATGGGGGGCGGCATGGGCTTGGTCGCTGGCGCTAGCCATAGAATTGTTTCTGATCGCTCGAAAATCGCCATGCCTGAGATTCACATTGGCCTGTTTCCCGATGTTGGCGGGGGTTACTTTTTGAATCGCGTGCCTGGCGGGGCAGGTACTTTAATGGCCCTCACCGGAATGATTGTTAACGAGGCCGATGCGTTATTTGCGGAGTTAGCCGATTACTTTGTGCCGCAAGAAGAAAACGAGGTGTTATGGGCGAAAGTAAAAGCGCTGCCATGGACATCGAATGCTGCAAGCAATCGAGAGATTCTTACCGATTGCTTGTTAACGCTACATCGGAAGTATCACTTAGGCTTACCACTGTCGAATCTACGCCAATACTATGATGCGATTCGCTTTATTACTAAACAATCCTCGGTTGAGAAAATTCGTGATGCCTTAGTTGCTGCGGCTGCAGAAGATCCGTTTTTTGAACCTATGGCAAAGAACCTCGTTAACGGCTCACCAACGGCAGCGAAAGTTACCTTGGGGTATTTGCAGCGTTGCAAAAACTTGTCGATTGAAGAGGTTCTAAAACTTGATTTAGTGTTAGCTAAACAATATCAACGCCACCATGATTTTCCAGAAGGTGTGCGTGCCTTGCTGATTGATAAAGACAAAAAGCCGCAATGGTCACCGGCAAGTTTTGCTGATGTCAGCGATGAGCTAGTTGAAGGTCATTTCAAGCTTTAAGGCAAGTTATAAGGCGAGTTAAAAGGGGAGTCTTAAGGTGATAGGGCAATGATCAGACGGCATTGCCTTGTCAATGCCATAGGCTTCGTCGCCATAGTCTGACCCGGTTGCTTTGAGCGATTTTCGATCAATCGCCAACAGTTTCAAGATCGAATCTGAAATAGCGAAATGGTCGATGCCTTGATGGCAGACTTTTTCTGCACTCTTCTGATCCGGCCCTTTCATTTCCTTTTTTCTTGCCTTTAGGCTTTGGGCAATCAAACCAACCCAAGCGCCTTCCGGTTCATTGTCGGAAATTTCTTTCAGCATGCTGCCTATGCGGGTCGCAGCGGTTAGAGGTAACTGCGGGCTTTCGTCAGAATCTAATCGTGCAGGGAGGGGCAAGTCTCGTTTGAAGTCGCGATTCCAATCGCCTAAGATCATAAAGAGCATCTTGGCTCTGGCTTGAGTTTCTATCCAGTTTTCTAAATGTGGCACTTGTTTTCGCATAACTGAACAACCTTGCTGAATTTCTCGCCAGCGTTTGTTGTCGGCGTAGCCTGGGCGAGTCGGTTCGCTAATTGGTTGGCCTCGACAAGCAGCTTTCAAGTGAACGTTAAGCAATGCAAGGCGCTTGCCGTTTACCTCCACAATGAGTTGCAAGCCGGGTCGTACTCTGCGCCCGCCTTCGTCTTCTTGGGCAAGCTCATCGATTTGCTTTGAGCTAATTATTTTGATGCCGGAATCTTTTCGTATTGCGAACGCGATGTTCTGGGAAATGTCGGCTTTGCTCGCAATAATGTGCCATTTGGTTGGTGGAAAAATGCTCGCAACAGCGCCTTCTTCACTAACTTCTTGCAGGGCAAAAATGTCGGAGTTGAGCTCCTCTCGACGCTTAACCAAAGCGGCAACTTTTTCCGCAAAAGCTGCGCGACTTTGCAAAGGCTTGGACTCTGGAATAGTCGTCGGAAAAAGCAGGCCGTTATGGGCGTTGCAATAAGTTAAACGTTTGGGTTTATCAATACCTGCGGCTTTAACTTTATCTTCATCCCAATCATATTTTTTGCAAAACGTGGCCCATTCATCAAAGATAGCGGGCGACATCATGTGTTGCAAGTTCCAAGTCGTTATGTCTAGAGCAAGCGCCTTATTCTGGGTTAACAAAGCTAAAAGCAGAAAGCATCCAAAAGTGCGAAGTAGTGGTAAATTCATAACGGCTAAGGTTATCGGGTTTTAGCCGAGACTAAAAGCTAGCCACAGGGTTAAGACAATGGTGCTAGCGAGTAACATAGAGCAACCTGCTATCTGTTGGCTGAATGTCGCTACCTAAATCCACCTACTCAGTCACGGTTCGCGCGCTGTGTGAATTCGCCGCTAAACGCGGCGATCTTGACTTGCGCTTTACACCGTCCCCAACGGCCCAAGAGGGTATTTTAGGGCACACACTGGTTGCTAAAAATCGTCAAACGCCGTATCAATCCGAGATTACCTTAAAAGGCAGCTTCGAACACCTAGAAGTAAAGGGCAGAGCCGACGGTTATGATCCTGATTTAAACCAACTAGAAGAGGTTAAAACCTACCGAGGATATGTCGAAAATCTTGCTGCTTCGCATAGGGCTCTACATTGGGCCCAAGCCAAGGTATATGCGTGGTTAATGTGCCTAGAGCTAGGCTTAAGCGAAATGAACGTGGCTTTGGTGTATTTTTCAATTGATACTGAAACAGAAACATTGCTAGTCGAAAGGCACTCCGCACAAGAGCTAAGAGCGCATTTCGAGGTGCTTTGCTCTGTCTTTCTTGCATGGGCGACAAAAGAGCTTGCGCATCAACTGGCCCATAAGATTTTCGCCGACCAAGTTAGCTTCCCATTTGCAGAGTTGCACGCGGGCCAACGTGTATTGGCCGAATCAGTTTTTAAAGCCGCGACGCATGGTCGATCCTTGATCGTGCAAGCCCCGACTGGTATCGGCAAAACTATAGGTACCTTGTTCCCCGTATTAAAGTCGGGCACCAAGGAACCGCATAAGATTTTTTATCTTACCGCGAAAACGTCTGGCCGAGCCATGGCGCTTTCAGCGCTTGAAAGCTTGAGGGGCGATAGTGCGGAGATCAGAACACTTGAACTGGTCGCAAAGGAAAAGTCTTGCCTACACCCCGATAAGGCTTGCCATGGTGAGTCTTGCCCCTTGGCAAAAGGGTTCTACGATAAATTACCCGCAGCACGCGAGACTGCAATCATGCAACCTATACTTACCAAAGAAGTGACACATGAGGTGGCAACCGCGCATGGCGTTTGCCCGTATTACTTAAGCCAAGAAATGGTGCGCTGGGTTGACGTTGTCGTGTGTGATTACAACTATTACTTTGATCTCAACGCCATGTTGTACGCACTCACCGTCAACAATCAGTGGAAAGTTCACCTATTAGTCGACGAAGCCCATAACTTGCCAGACCGCGCGAGGGCGATGTATAGCGCAGAGTTATCCGATCAAAACCTTAGAGCTTTGGTCAGTGAGATGCCAGATTCGCTAAAAAAAGACGTCGATCGTTTTCGAAGAGCGTGGCGAAAACTCTTTAAAGAGCAAACAGAATCCATTGCCATCATTACCGAAGTGCCAGAAAAAATGGTCGTGGCGCTCGATAAATTGCTAGCGGCAATTAGTACCGTGCTGGCTGACGATACGATAAACCAAGCCATCGAGAACCCAGCCATGCAAGCTTTCTTTCTCCAAGGCCTACACTTTCAAAAAGTACTCGTGCTGTTCGATCAGCATTTTTTTCTCGAAGCTAATCTAGAGCAAACTAAAGATTGGCGCTTGCGTGTTCATAACGTATTGCCTGCACCCATGTTGCGTACTCGTTTCGAAGCCGCTTATTCCGTATCTCTGTTTTCGGCCACCCTGAATCCAACTCACGCTTACAAGGCCTTGCTGGGTTTGCGAGAAAATACCGTTGAAATCGATGTCATCTCACCGTTTAGCTTCGATCAATTAAAGGTTCAGATAACCCCAAATATTTCTACCCGCTTTAAAGATCGCGAAAAATCACTTAGCCTACTCGTAAAGACTATTGCGCAGCAGTACCAAACACTGCCTGGCAATTATTTAGCGTTCTTTAGTAGTTTTGACTACCTGCAGCAGGCTAGCAATCGAATGGCGATAACTCACCCTAGTGTTCCAGTTTGGGCGCAGACGCGAGGCATGAGTGAGGGCGATCGGGAGGTGTTTCTTGAACGCTTCACTGAACAAAGCCAAGGTATTGGGTTTGCGGTTTTGGGCGGTGCTTTTAGTGAGGGCATCGACTTAACTGGGGGGCGATTAATTGGTGCATTTATCGCAACGCTTGGCTTGCCGCAGTTCAATCGGATTAATGATGAAATGAGGCTCCGACTGGATACGCTATTGGGCAATGGCTATGAGTACATTTACCTCTACCCAGGCTTGCAAAAAGTTGTGCAGGCGGCTGGCCGAGTTATTCGTTCAACAAGCGACCGAGGGGTACTATTTTTATTGGATGATAGATTCGCTAGCAAGCAAGTGAAGTCGCTCCTTCCTCAGTGGTGGCAAGTCTCGTAAAGGGGCTAGTTTTTGTTCGAGAGCCTCGAGTAATTCGAGCACTTCCTTGGCCACTCTAATCATTTCTTCACCAGCAGCGGTGGCTTCAAGGCGTTTTTTATTCGATTGTAGTAATGGAATGCCGACAGCTTCGGAAAGCTTTTTATTCATCATTGAAATTGCTGGTTGCGACAAATGCAGTGCTTCAGCAGCTTTTGAGCAGCTCCCTAAGCGAGCTGTTGTTTCGAGTGCAACAAGCTGCAGTAAGGTACCGTGACGAGTGTAGCGGCGAATTCTAGGATTGGGCATTAAGGCGCATTCGACAAGTTAATTCAAAGTTAATCTGTCAAAGGTCTTACTCGCTATTCAAGCTTTCGCTTGGCCAGCCACGTAGCCGGAGCAAATTTCTTTGCTCGAACTGACGACTACGTTGTTTTGAGTTACTCCCCCTTGATGGGAAATCAAATATTAAGCTGCAACATTGTGCAAGCTGTGAGTACCCGACGCTGTATAGGGTTTTAGTCAACTTCAGGTTTATCACGTTTAGTGATGCATAACAAAACGTAATAGTTATCGTGCTTTTGTGCACCTAGACTGAGCAGTGAATAAACTACTTCAATATCTAAACATTTTTCATGGACATATTTTCAGTCTCTTTTCTGACAGCTCTATTAACAATTATCGTCATTGATATCGTTTTAGCAGGTGATAACGCCATAGTGATCGCTTTGGCGGCACGTAAGCTGCCGCCAGATTTACGCAAAAAAGCAGTAATCTTCGGCGCTATTGGTGCTGTTGTGGTTCGTTGCATTATGACTTTAGGGGTTGTTTGGCTTCTTGCAATCCCTGGGTTACGTTTCGCTGGTGGCTTAGCTTTGCTTTGGATTGGTTATAAATTACTTGCGCCCAGCTCTGGCGATGGCCACGACAATGTCGATGCGTCAACAACATTTATGGGCGCAATGAAGACCATTGTGATCGCTGATGCTGTAATGGGAATCGATAACGTTCTGGCAGTTGCAGGTGCCGCTCACGGCAGCTACGTACTGGTTATTCTTGGGCTTGTGATTAGTGTGCCAATCGTTGTTTGGGGTAGCACGCTTATCTTGAAATATACTGAAAAGTATCCGTCGATGATCTTTATTGGCGCGGGTGTGCTTGCCTTTACTGCTGCAAAAATGATGCTGGCTGAACCCTTCCTTGAGCCTTATCTCAAAGGCATGGAGTGGATTCAATATGTTGCATATGTTGTTTGCGTAAGCGGAGTGTTGCTCCTAGGCTGCGAAATGAATTCGAAAGAAAAAACTGCTTCCCTTCCTCAACTTGGAGATGTCGATATGTCAAAAGCTCTTATTCCCATGAACGGCCATGCTGATTCATTACAAGCCATACACAAATTCATCTCTGAGCGGTTGCAAAACCCTGGTCAGAGAGCAGTATTGCTCAACGTACAACCGGCATTGCAGCGCCATGCAAGCCGATTTTTGAATATGGGTAATGTTCAAAAGGTGCGTTCTGAAAGAGCCAATGCGGCAATGCAGGAAGCTGAAGCGTTGCTCACCAAGGCCAATGTAGCTTTTGATAAGCAATGGGTCGTTGGTGATCGGGCCACCGAAATTGTAAAAGCAGCAAAACAGAGCAACTGTGGTCGAATTTTGCTGGTTTCTAACCGGAAAAATGCGCTTGCTAAGATGGTGTCGAACTCATTAACCAACAGCGTATTGCAAAAGTCGAATGTGCCTGTCGAAGTTATTGCTGGCAGACAATCTTCCGTATGGCAGAGATTTGGTATTCCAGCCGGCGTTGGTGCTGCAATTGCAACTTTAACCCTCGTCATTGACTGAGAAAACTCTAGCCCGTTTTAATAGCGGCCTTCTTGTTAATAAAGATTAACGTGACAACAAGAAGGCCCACCAGCCAAGTACCTTGAGAAACGATCTCTTGGTTGACAAGCGCAGCAAAGCTCAAAGTCGAAACAAGCTGTATCAATTGCACTTGAGATACCCGAGCCACACCGCCGACGGCCATTCCGCCGTACCAAAAGAAAAAGCCTATCAGCTGGCTAAACAAAGCCACATAAACAAAGCAGGCCCAATTCTGCCAAGTGATGCTTTGCCAGTTACTATCACCATTTACCGACATGCTTTCGAAAAAACCGCCGCGCAACCATGCCAGCAAAAGCATGCCGAAAATGGTAAATGGCAATGCGAGTACGAGGGACCATGAAATCGCTTGCCAGCCCCCAATGGCTTGGGCTAGTTTTCCTCCAAAGGCATAACCAGTGCTGGCCGCTAGTACTGCAACCAGCATCGCCAAGTCGCCAATCTGTATCGCTCCCTTGCTTTGCCACAAGGCAAAACCAACGACCAACGCGCTACCTGCAAATGCAGTAAGCCAAAATTTAAATGAAGGCTTTTCAGGAGAAAACGTCGTTGCAATAATGGCCGTTGTTAATGGCAGCAGGCCAGCTATTATCGCGCCATGGGACGCGTCAGTAAATTTCATCGATATAGAAGAGAAGATCGGAAAACCGAAGATCACACCGATGATGGTCCAGAAGATATTAGGCCAGAGCTCTCGTCGCGGAAACGGAACCTTGAACCAAACCAACGCCATACCGCCTACTAAAGCCGCTAACGCACAGCGGGCTAATGCTAGCCATACTGGGTCGATCTGCCGCACTGCAAGGCGTGTCAGCGGAAGAGTCAGTGAAAACATCAATACTCCGACAAGCCCAAGCAACATGCCGAGACTCTCTCGATTTAATTTCAATGGATTTGATTTCAGGATCTATCAATCTAAATAAGTGCGAGAGCTGTGACGACTAGCGATGCGCCAGCAAATCTGTTGAAAATCACCTCACGATTGCCGTACCCTAACCAGCTTTGCATTCGGCTTCCAGCATAGCCCCAAATACAGATGCCTAAAGCGCAGGCGAGGGCGCAAATAACCATCATAATCAGCACGCACAATGCGAATGGCTTAGCCATTGGTTGATAGGCCGCAATGGCACCGGTCGCTAATAGCCATGCTTTGGGGTTTGCATATTGGAATAGCGCGCTGCCAATAAAGCTCGGCTTTTTTGTAGGGTAATCGCTCCGCGCTTGGCTCGATGTTGCAGAGCTACTCAAAATCCAGCCCATCCAAATAAGGTACGCGATACCAGCCCACTTCAAGACAGTTGCAGCGTAGGGCACTGACAATAGCACTGCGTAGGCACCCATAGCGCAAGCCAAAAGTAGCGAAGCAAAGCCAACCATCACGCCGAGCATGTGTGGCAAAACTGAGCGAAAACCATACTTCGCGGACGTCAAAAGCGCGACAGTGCAGTTTGGCCCAGGTGTGGTCGATACTAAAACGGCGAACCACACAAATGCTAAAAAGAGATTGACGTTCAGAGTGGCTGATTCCATGATTGATATTAACTAGTTTTGCATGTACAGTACCAATACAGTCTATCGAATTTCTAGCAATACACTCTAAACGGTACTCATAGCGATGGTGTTTACTCCGGGCTCTGACCACACATTAGTCGATCAAATAGTGCACTGGTACAGCGCTCGAATTGAAGAGCGTAGCCTGCGGCCGGGCGTGCGTATTTCATCGATTCGGCAGTTCTCTACCGATCATTCGGTATCGAGATTTACCGTGGTCGAAGCCTATGACCGATTAGTGGCTAGAGGCTATGTTGAAAGCCGTCGTGGCAGCGGGTTTTTCGTAAAAACACGGCCTAGCAATTTGATCACCCATGATTTGCCGAGTACTCCAAATTGGGCTGAAGCCGCAAATTCAAAGGTCGATGTTGTTTGGTTGCTAAGGAACATGTTCAAGAAACTACCTGCCAGGGACATGCCTGGTGGTGGAGTGTTACCGTCAGACTGGTTAGATGAAGAGTTAGTCGCCTCCAGCTTACGAGCTTTAGGGCGTGGCTCAAGCATCAGCTTGCTTGACTATGGCGTTCCACAAGGCTATTTGCCATTGCGTCAACAACTGCAATTAAAGCTTGCTAGCCAAGACATTGCGGTAACGCCAGAGCAAATTTTGACTGTCAATGGTGTTACTCAAGGTTTAGACTTGGTCGCCCAGCACTACTTGAAACCAGGTGATTGCGTGATGGTGGATGAACCGTCATGGTTTTTGATCTTCGGGCGATTCGCGCAATTGGGAGTTCGAATCATTAGCGTGCCGCGCCTGCCCGATGGGCCAGATGTCAGCTTGATTGAAGCGTTGGTGAAGGCAAATAAGCCCAAGATTTACCTCACAGTGTCGGTTTTGCATAACCCCACTAGTTGCGGTTTGTCGAGTGCGAAGGCCTATCAGATTCTGAGATTGGCTGAACAATATGACTTCATGATTGTTGAAGATGATGTTTACAGCGATTTACACCCAGGCTTAAGCTCGCAGCCAGCGTTACGGCTTGCGGCACTCGATCAATTGCGTCGAGTGATTTACTTGGGTGGTTTTTCCAAGACATTGGCGGCAAATTTGCGTGTCGGTTTTATTGCCTGCAACGCCGATTTAGCCAGAGAGCTTACCGACAGAAAGCTATTGGTGGGGCTTACGAGCTCGGAGCTTGGTGAGCGCATCGTGTACCGGGTGTTATCTGAGGGGCACTATCGAAAGTACCTTGATCGCTTGCGTGAACGGCTAGATCGCCATCGAGACACCACCCTCCGAGCTATTGAAAAGCTGGGATTCAAAATCTTTTCCGTACCATCGGCAGGCATGTTTGTATGGGCAGATGCTGGTACAGATACCAATGCGGTTGCGCAGCAAATGCTCGATCATGGTTTTTTAATGGCTCCTGGGAGCTTGTTTTTACCCGATCAGCGCCCAAGTACATGGATGCGATTCAATGTCGCTACTAGCAACAATTTCAAAATGCTCGATCAATTATCCAAGGTACTTGATAAGGCTAAGTAGCTGCCAAGTTTCGCAAGCTAATCGAATGGGTGATCTTGCTAAAATGTAAGGTTCAACCGAATTTACCTATTCGGTGGTGATTTTTATTTAACTTTTTATAAATGAGGTTCTAGCGTGAAACAAACCATGGGTTTCCAGACTGAGGTCAAGCAACTGCTTCAGTTGATGATTCATTCTTTGTACAGCAATCGAGAGATTTTTCTGAGGGAGCTCATCTCCAATGCGTCTGACGCTTGCGATAAGTTACGCTTCGAGGCCCTGAATAACGGTGATTTGTACGAGGGCGATGGCGATTTAGCCGTCGAATTAGAGTTCGATAAAGCTAAACGCACAATCACCATTCGCGATAATGGTATTGGCATGACCCACCAAGAAGTAATCGACAACCTTGGCACCATTGCGCGTTCGGGCACGAAAGAGTTTTTCGGCAAGTTATCGGGCGATGAAGGCAAAGATTCACAGCTAATCGGCCAGTTTGGTGTGGGTTTTTATTCGGCGTTTATCGTCGCGTCCCAAGTCACTGTAACTACCCGCAAAGCAGGCGCTTCAGCAGCTGAAGGGGTTCGTTGGGAATCTGATGGTTCGGGCGAGTTTTCTATTGAAACCGTGGAACGCGCTAAACGCGGCACTGAAATTGTTTTGCAATTGCGAGAAAACAAGGATGAAGAAAGTTTTGATGATTTACTTTCGCAATGGACTTTAAAGAGCATTGTTGAAAAGTATTCCGACCATATTTCATTGCCGATTAAGATGCTGAAGCAAGAATGGGATAAAGACGCTAGCGAATACAAACAAACCGGTGAATGGGAAGTTGCTAACCAAGCCACCGCTTTATGGGCAAGGTCTAAAGCAGAAGTCACCGAAGAGCAATACCAGAGTTTTTACACCCATATTTCGCATGATTCGGCCAAGCCACTAGCCTATTCGCATAACCGTGTTGAAGGCCGTACCGAATACACGCAATTGCTATTTATTCCCAGCAAAGCCCCATTCGATTTATACGACAGGCAAGCCAAACACGGTCTAAAGTTGTATGTGAAGCGCGTTTTCATCATGGATGATGCTGAACAGCTTTTGCCAAGCTATTTGCGATTCGTCCGGGGCGTGATCGATTCGGCTGATTTGCCATTAAATGTATCGCGCGAAATTTTGCAAGAAAGCCGCGACGTCAAAGCCATTCGCGAAGGTTGTTCTAAACGTGTGCTGAGCATGTTGGAAGACATGGCTGAGAACCGTGTAGAAGATTACGCAAGTTTTTGGAAAGAGTTCGGCCAGGTATTGAAAGAAGGTTTGGGTGAAGACTTTGGAAACAAAGATCGCATTGCTAAGCTACTTCGATTCTCAACCACAAACACTGGCACTGATGCCACTGTTGCGCTAGCTACGTATGTAACCAACATGAAGCCCGAGCAGGAAAAAATTTACTACGTCACTGCCGATTCTGAGACTGGTGCGCGCAATTCGCCTCACCTCGAAGTTTTTCGTACTAAAGGCATCGAAGTATTGCTGCTTACCGACCGTGTTGACGAATGGATGCTAAATCATCTGCAAGAGTTTGAAGGCAAGCAGTTAGTTTCTGTGGCTCGCGGCGACCTGGATCTGGGTAAGCTTGCTTCAGAAGAGGACAAAGCAAAAACTGAGCAAGTTAACGAAGCGTTTAAACCCTTGGTTGAAGGTTTGCAAGAAGCTTTAAAGGACAAGGTAAAAGAGGTTCGTATAAGCTCGCGCTTAACTGATTCACCTGCTTGCTTGATCTCGGATGACGGCGATATGAGTGGGCATCTTGAGCGGTTGCTAAAACAAGCTGGGCAAAAAGCACCAGATCGCAAACCGATTTTGGAAATTAATCCTGATCATGCCTTGGTGAAAAACATCAAAGCCGGTAGCGATAGCGTGAGCGATTGGGCTAATCTGTTGTTCGATCAAGCAACTTTGGCCGAAGGTGGGCAGTTAGTAGACCCTGCAGCGTTTGTAAAGCGTGTAAACCAGATGCTACTCGCTGGTATGGCCGCTTGAGTCTGCCCTCGAATGCAGTAACTTTTTCCGAACAAGCAGGTATTCGGTACCTACACTTCGGCAGCCATTGGGTGCAAGGGGCAATGCGCCTCTCGTCGCCCAATGCGCTTGAGCTTCGCTATGTAAAAGATATGATGGCTTGGTTGTTGTTTCTAGCGCCACCACTGAACATTGTTCAGCTCGGATTAGGGGCGGCTTCCTTAACCAAGTATTCACTGGCATATTGCAAACCCAGCCATGTGACCGTAGTCGAGCTGAATCGCATCGTGATTCTGGCTACACAGGCCTGGTTTAAATTGCGTTATGACCATCCGCGCTTAACGGTTGTGCATGCGGATGCGGAGAAGTATTTAAAGCAAGCAAACCCGCATCTATACCCCAACGTTTTGCAGGTCGATGTTTACGATGCCGCCGCCAAAGGCCCGGTGCTGGATTCGCCTAGCTTTTATGCAGATTGTTTTAAAAGCATGGGCGGGCATGAAGGGGTTCCTGGAGTGGCCGTGTTTAATTTCTTTGGTTCCGATCATTTTGTTCGAAGTCGTGAACGAGTGGCCAAGGTATTTGGCGGCAAAATCGTGCAGCTTCCAAAATGCAAAGAAGGCAATATTGTTGTATTGGCTTTTGGTGGGCCTGACTTACGACTGAACATCAGCGACCTTACGGCTCGTGCTGCAATGCTCGAAGCTAAGTTCAACCTGCCTGCAAATGAATGGCTAGCTGCGATTCAGAGCCCAGCTAATCGGTGGGTGCTTTCGCCATAATCGTAGTGGTTTACAAGAGTTTCCACCCGTCTGCACACCGCTGGTATTCGCGGCGTGACCGTTAATCGGTTCTAGGCACTCAATAGCCCACTGTAAAGTCATTATGTAAAGATGGCTTTAACTCTCAATCACCCTACCGTTATTGCGCCTTCAAAAGCGCATCCTTTAACGTCCCCTTCGGGCAGAGCAGATAGTTCTCAATATTGCACGCCTGACCGAAAGTTAAGCGCTGATAAGTGTTTGGCGCTGATGATGGCCGACGGCTTGATTTCGACAGAAGAATGCAAGCGCGTTGCCGAATATGTAAAGCTGGGTGCATTGGTACAGCATGCCTTTGTTGCAATTGCTTCTCGAAAGCCTAAGCGGGCAGCACTCCCTCATGCCGTTCTCGAAGTTAATGACATCTGCAAATGGCTAAGCGGGCGCATTGGTTTAGGTTATATGCATATTGACCCCTTAAAGGTCGATTTCGGGCGAGTCGCCGATGTCATGTCCAGCCAATACGCTACCCGATTCAAAATTCTCCCGGTTGAAGCGCGCTCAAGCGAAGTGGTAATCGCAACTTCGGAGCCATTCGTTGAAGATTGGGTGGGCGAGTTAACGCCGTTACTGAAACGCGACGTTCGCAAAGTCATTGCAAACCCCGTCGATATTAACCGCTTTATTGTCGAGTTCTTTACGGTTGCCAAGTCGATTAAAGACGCGCAAAAAATTAGCGGTGTTTCTAACAACGCTAACAATTTCGAGCAGCTGGTTGAACTAGGTAAAGCTGG
>JAYWIG010000232.1:0-2838 GCA_043789035.1 Betaproteobacteria bacterium | reverse complement strand
TCAGAAGGTGAACCTTGTTCAATTATTCGCCCAGCTTCGAACACCAGTACCCGATTGGCATTGGCGATAGTGCTAAGTCGGTGCGCAATAATCAAAGTGGTGCGGCCTTTCATGCCAGCATCAATAGCACCTTGAACCTCTCGCTCGGTTTCGGTGTCTAAAGCCGAAGTCGCTTCATCGAGTAGCAATATTGGTGCATCTTTGACTAACGCCCTAGCAATTGCCAAACGTTGCTTTTGGCCACCAGAAAGCTTCGATCCTGCTTCGCCAATCATGGTTTTTAAACCATCTGGCTGCGATTTAACCCACGTACTTAATGCCGACTTGTCGAGCGCAGCCCAAAGCTGATCGTCGGTTGGCTGCACCGAATCAGGCAAGCCAAATGCGACATTCGCGGCGAGCGTATCGTTAAACAAAACAATTTCTTGGCTGACCAACGCAATCTGATCACGTAAGCTCCCTAAGGTAAGCGATTCGATATCGATTCCGTCAATCGAAATACGGCCTGAAGTGGGCGAAAAGAACCTGGGTAGCAAGTTCAACACACTGGTTTTGCCTGCCCCAGAAACACCCACTAGAGCAATAATTTCACCTGGGTTAATTTCAAAGCTTACGCTATTCAACGCGTTACTCGTCGCACCTTCATATCGAAACGAAACGTCATGAAACTCAATCGCGCCATGAGAGCGCCCTATCACCGTTTTGCCGGAGTCCGATTCGGTTGCTAAGTCGAGTAATGCAAAAACGCTTTCAGCAGAGGCTAAGCCTCGCTGCATAGTCGCGTTTACATCTGCCAAGTGCTTCAGAGGTGTAAAAAGCATCAACATCGCTGTGATGAATGAAACAAAACCGCCAACGCTGGTTTGCCCGCTGGCTGATTGTGAGAGAGCGATACTAATTACGGCTGCTAGTGCCACGGAAGCAAAAACCTGAGTCAGCGGAGTACTCGATGCAACGGCCACGGCAATCTTCATGATGACATTGCGCCAGCGCCCCGCAACTTTCCTAAACACCTGCGTTTGCCTGTCGTAGGCGCCATAAATCTTCACAGCTTTATAGGCATTCGAAACTTCGTTAGCAACTCGATTCAATTCGCCAGTTTGCTCTAGCAAGGCTTTACTAGTGCGACGAAATCGTCGGCTAAACACGCCTACCAAAATCCCGATGATAGGTACCATTAAAAGCACCACTAAAGTGAGCTTCCAATTGAGCCAAAACAACCAAGCCAATAACCCAATAACCACAGCTGTGTCGCGAACAAGAACTATGACGGCTCTGCCGACACAATCACCTATATTACTAACGTCAAATACAAGTTTAGAAGCAATGATCGCATGCGATTCATTTTGAAAATGACTTGCTGGTAACCTCATCAAATGCGCAAACATCGCAACTCTAATATCGGTCTGCACGTGGCCACTTACCCAAGAAAGCGCATAGTTGCCCAGGAACGTTGCCAAGCCGCGAACTATAAAAATGCCAACGATAAAGGCAGGTACCAACCACCAATCGAACGATGTTTTCTGGATGAAACCTTCGTCTAACAAGGGTTTGAGCAATGCCGGAACTAAAGGCTCCGTTGCCGCCGCGGCAATCATTCCAAACAATGCCCACCAAAGGCCCTTACGATACGGCGTCGTGTAAGCCCACAACCGTTTGTAAAGCGTCCACGAATCAGTACTCAATCGCGACCGTCACCTTCTCAACACTTAATCGCATAGCGCCATTCAGCGTTGCAACAAACTCATCTTGCGGGCGCACACGCCAAGCCATTGGCAGTTTCAGCTCACACAAAGCGTCTTGATTGTTATAGGACACATAGACATCAAGCCCAGGTTGCTCTACCGATTTACACACAAACGGCAATAATCCAGAACGAAGCTTCTCGAAGGTCGTTGCCGACGCACCTTCCGGTAAATCGACTTTCACCCGCTTACCAAACTCAATTCGAGCGGTCGTTAAATCGAGTACCTGCTCGGCAACCACGCGTTGGCCTCCCGAATATTCGTCTTTACTCACCTTAGCATGGATGATGAGCAACTCATCAACGCGAACAAGCGAGCGTTTAGCCTCATACACTTCATTAAATAAAGCCACATCCACCGCACCGCTGCCATCGTCTAAGGTCACAAAAACCATCTTGCCGCGACGAGTCATTTGCGTGCGCAACGCAGTAACAATGCCCGAACACCACTGGGGCTCTTTCGATGGTTGCAGATCGCCAATTTTATTGTGTACAAACTTACGCACTTCAAGCTCAAAGCCCTTAAACAAATGACCGGACAGGAAAAATCCGAGGGCCATCTTTTCTTCTTGCAGTTGCTGACGCTCTGTCCAGCGAGGTACGCGTGCATACTCAGCAGATACATCGTCACTTACATCAACCGCATCGCCAAACAAACTAACTTGGTTCACGTTAGCAGCACGCGTATCGGCAAGTTCAACTGCCACTGAGACTGACGCAAGCAATTTTGCTCGATCTGGGTCGCGCGAATCAAATGCGCCAGCTTTAATTAGGGCTTCAATAGTCCGGCGATTCACCACTTTACGATCAACACGCTGGCAAAAATCGAACAAGTTTTTGAATGGCTTTTCAGCACGAACTTTCAGAATATTCAAAACTGCCGATTCGCCCGACCCTTTGATACCACCCAAACCGTAACGGACCGCGCGAACAACGTTGGCTTTGCCATCGACGTTTACCACGTGGTCAACTGGTTCGAAACGATAACCCGACGCATTCACATCAGGGGGCAGAATAATAACTTTATTGAATTTAGTATCGGCAACAAAAAACTGCACCTTATCGGTGTCGTCCATGTCCGACGATAAAGTCGC
>JAYWIG010000231.1:0-10130 GCA_043789035.1 Betaproteobacteria bacterium | reverse complement strand
CCAATAGATTTTCGCTCACTCTCGTACAGAAGTATCGTAATGTTTTCTGCGCCATGAAAAGGAGAGACCACAAACATTGCTGCTTCTGCTGGTCTGGTTAAAGCATCGGTCCTTGGAAAACCAAGAAGGCTTTCCGGTTTTGATCCTGCAATGATGCTCGCTAAGAAGCCATGAACGCTTTAGATGCAAACGTCCTTGCAAAGCTTAATGAAGGGTCAGCGCGGCGACACAGCGCGGCGGCAAACAAGTAGGTATAAAAACTAAGCAATGCACTATGTAGGGACGGTGTATGGGCTGAAGGAACGATCAACGGAGAAACGGGCAGTTCACAAACAGACACTGACGCTTGAAGAGATATTTTTCGTGAAAAACGCCTGTCGAAATATTGGAAAGACTGTCTAATGCAGATATGGAAATAATTTTATACTTGCGCTTGCGTAGTTGGAATTCTTATCCGTCGAACATGGTTGGAGTTGCGATTGGCTACGATGGGACAGCGGGCTTTTGTGCCCTTTAGCTTTTGTGCCCTTTAGGATAAGTGGTTTGCTATTGAAGTAGGACTGCAAATTGCAGCAGCGGAACTAACCGAACGAGATTTCGCGCTGCTAAAAATTCACAGAAAAACTACTGCTTTGCACCCTCACTGAGCCTACGCCCCAGCGATACCGCGTAGGGTGCAACGCGCGCGGCTATCATTGGATCGTTCGAGGGTTCTACACCGTTTGGAAGTACATTCGGTAAAAACGTGATCGCAACGCATGCTCCCGTCGCGTCTGGTGCAACCGACTTGATGGTCAACCGACCTAAGCTTACTTTTTTGCGCCCTTCGGGTAGCGGCACTACTGCGCTATCAATCTTGTCTCCAGCCTCAGCTAGTTGAAAATTGAAGTCAAACGCCACCAACTCTGATTTAACACGTTGACGTAAGTCGTCGAACAGAAAATCTGCACCCTTCGACTTGGCTTCGTCATCGCTTAAAGTTTGCACACCACCTGCTGGCTCGAAAATCCATTTTCCAAATTGCTTGTTGCCCGAAGCGTTGACTAAACCGAACGCGGTCACGCCCCAGTAATTCGTTTTACCAAAGCTCGCTGGCACGGGTTGTGAAGCGAAATAGCGCCCTTGGAGTAGCACGTCAGGGTTCGCATCCGCAAACGCCTTCACTTTGTCTGGATTAGTTTTTTTGGTTTCGGGATCTATCGCTAGCGATTCAATGCGCCCCAGCATTTGTTCAGGCGTCGATGCGCCGAAGATGGGTGCAGAGATATTTCCCATTTGCCAAGATTCGCCGCCAGGCATATCAAACTGCAAGGCCATATTGCGCTGGCTTCGTCCATTGTCAGGCGCTTTTGGGTTTGCACCACCAATAGAAAATCGCACAATGACGGGAATGGATGCGCCGCTAAAGGTGCTGGCTGTCGAAAGCGTTCTCGCCTGTTCACTGCCAACAAATTCACCCATTGCGCACACGCCTTTTGCCCCTGATCGCCGATAACCTTCGAATTTAGTGTTTGCATTTTCGAACGCATTAATCATGGTCACAGGGCTGACCTGTGCGATAGCGATCAATGGTATAGAACTAGCTATTGCACAAGCTGCAGCGCCAGCTAATAGAGTTTTATTCATACGAACAGTGTTAACAGTTTTCATGATTTACCTTTTGAAAGATTTCTATTTCAGTGACGTGTAGTTGACAGGAACCCAAGAGTATCCCTTGCCCTGGACGTTTTTTCTCACATAGCCAAGTCCGGGAAACGATATGTGGGTAACGCCCACTAAGTACCCGTCTTTGGCGGCAGAGGCATACGCTTTACTACGTTCTTTAGCGGCGTTTTTGCTGTCGCTATCGAATTTGATCGTGACTGCGGGGTTATCGAACTGAACTGCGGCCACGTGCATTAGATCGCCCCATAACACTAACTTAGCGCCTTTGCTTTCGACGACAAACACATTGTGCCCAGCGGTATGACCGTGGGTGGCTTGCGCTTTGATGCCGTGTACTAGTTCTGTGTTACCTTCAATGGGCTTGACTTTTCCAGCCGCAACATATGGCTTTAAAGAAACTTGTGCGCCTTGGAAAAAGCCTTTTGAGGCCTCTGGGGCCTCCTTCAAATTGTCTTCGCTGAGCCAAAAATCAAGGTCTGCTTTATCAGCACGAACAATGGCGTTTGGAAATGCGATCGCGCCACCATTCATCAATCCACCAACGTGATCGGGGTGCAGATGAGTAATATAAATTTCATCAACTTGGTCGGGCGTGTAACCCGAGGCTTTGATGTTGGTCAATAAATTACCTAATGTTGGACCGAACAAACCGGCGGCACCCGTATCAATTAGCACAAGCTTTGTGCCTGTGTTGATCAGGTAAGCATTAACCGAAGTTTCAATGGGGTGAGCAATATGACCCTTGGCCAGTGCGGCATCAATTTGTGCAGGTGTGATGTTGACGAGCAAGTCTTTCATCGGCAGCTTTACAGTACCGTCAGAGATTGCTGTAACTTCAAAGTCGCCTAGCGGCATCCGAAAAAAGCCGGCGGCTTGGGTTTTTTGCATCGGCCCAGCCGCGTTAGCTGTGCTTAATAGCGTTGTGACCGACAAAGCCGCAAGGGCGCCTAATTTCAAGAAATTTTTCATAAGGTTCAAACCAAGTTAGAGGTGACGGCGATGTTGCCGCGGGTAGCGTTCGAGTAGGGGCAAACTATGTGGGTTTTTTCAATTAGATCGTGCGCTGCAGTGGCTTCCATGCCGGGAATGCTGACGTTTAATGTCACTGCAATGCCAAAGCCGTTTGGAATTTGACCAATGCCGACATCGGCCGCCACTTTAAGGTCGGCAGGCAAGTTGATTTTGTCGCGATTGGCAACAAACTTCATTGCGCCTAAAAAGCAGGCGCTGTACCCCGCTGCGAACAGTTGTTCAGGGTTTGAAACTGCACCGCCAGCACCACCCAATTCTTTCGGTGTTCCGAGCTTAACGTTTAATACACCATCGTCGCTGGCGGCATGACCATCGCGACCGCCGGTGGCTGATGCATGGGCTGTATAGAGGATTTTTTCAGGGGACATTCTAGGCCTTTAAAGGGTTGAATTGCGGGGTGGAGTTTGTAAGCTGCTGTGCAAGCTAGCGCGTAGTTTTTGCAGTTGAAGGTTAATGTCTTGCAATTGGTTTGTTGTGCATCCAGAGGTTTGAGCAATGCACGATGGAATTTGTGCTGCCTTCCTGTTGAGCGCTTTACCTTTGACGGTTAGTGAGACGTTCACCAATCGTTCATCACGCTTGTCACGCAACCGTTGAACAAGACCTAGCGTTTCGAGTTTTTTCAATAACGGAGTTAGGGTGCCACTATCAAGAAATACGCGAGCCCCTATCTCCGAAACGGTCATCGGATGTTTTTCATCAAGACTAACCATCACCACATACTGCGGATAAGTTAATTTGAGTTTAGCTAACAAAGGTTTGTACACTTTGGTCATCGCGAGCGATGTGGAATAAAGGGCAAAACAAGTTAATTGATTCAGAGAGAGCTGCGAGGGCATTTTGTTAAGTAGAAAACAGTGTATACATTTCAATTGTATGCGATTTAATAGAATGCAAGTTGATTTGCCAAAAAGATTAGCAAAGAAGCATCCCACTAGCATTAGTGCATCAAGCGCTAGGGGTGGGTCAGTCAGGCAAGTTGCAGCGACGGCACTATATTAAATGATACAAACCCATATTCAGACTTGGTTAGCGCTCCACCTTGCGCCCTGCCCTAGGGCCAAAGGCAATTCGATAAACAATCTAGCCTTGCTGCAGCGGCCTTAATGTGCTGGCATCTGTATCTTCGGCAGCACTGTCGGCTACATCTATTCATCTTGCTCTTGCACCGACACGCCTTGGTGAACCAAGCGCTTCATCCCGCTGGTAATGATGGCGCGTAGTAATGATTGTAGTTCCTGCGCAGTTGGCACTGGCGCTTGGATAAACGCCAATTCTCCGTTGCGCTTGATTTGGTAAACCCCGTCATGCACAAGGCGCAATGTATCAAGCCATTAAACAGAGTGGCGAGTGGTTATTGACTTAGTTGGTGTCTAGTTTGCCGTCATTCAGCACAACGAAATTCTCGCCAAAATATCGGCCGGCTCAGCTCGATTCCGATAATCCACATCAACATGGGCAACTTGTACGATACCGTTGCGATCAACGCCGTAAGTCGCGGGTACCGGCAGAACCCATTGACCATTACCATTGGTCGTCGGCAAATCATGGCCTACCGATTTATACAACTCCACCAACTCCGCAGGCATATCGAATGCGATGCCAAAGGCACGAGAGGCCTTCAAATCCGAATCGCTTAGTACTTCGAAAGCTAATTCATTCTTTTCACTGGTACTCAATGAATTATCTGGTGTTTGCGGTGAGACGGCCACCAGGGTCGCGCCCTTGGCTTTGACTTGCGGTAGTAGCTGTTGCCAGGCGCGCAATTCAAGACTGCAATACGGGCACCATCCGCCTCGATAAAAAACCAGAATCAACGGCCCTTGCTGCCAAAGGCTTTCTAACTCTATCGATTTACCCGTCGCATTGGGAAGAACGAGTTTTGGCGCAGCATCACCAACTTTTAGGGCACTCTGTTCGATGCCACTAGCACGTAGTTTTTGGGTTGCGGCTTCCATCGTTGCGACCCGTTCCGGCGCGGCTCTAGTTTTAAAACCAGCTTTAAATTCAGCAAGTTGTGCTTGGAGGGTATTGGTATTCATAACGGTGCCTTCGGTGTGTGATTTAGTAGTAAGAATTTAGGAAATAAATTAAAGGTAGTAACGCTGATGATGAGGCCGACGATTGCCAAAAGCAAACCTGTGACCTCGGCAGTACCGGGAATGTGCCCTAACACCGGCCAGGCGATAAGGGCCGTGAGGCCGGGCGCCAACGCTGGGAAAACGGCCGCTCTTGCAGGGCCAAGAAGACTGACCATCTTGCCGTAAGTAAAAAGGGTTCCACCGCCTGCAATGACGCCCTGTACAAGTACCTCTATCCAAAAAACTGTCGGAGTAATTTCAGCGATGTGAGTCATGCCTGTCTGTAGTAAGTAGGCTGGTACATAGGTGATCAAGGCTGAAAATGAGATCACTGCGGTCGCTCTTAACGGCGATAGTCGAAATTTTCGTAACAAGATGCCGAAACCAGCCCACATCGTTCCTGCGGCAATGAAGAGCATGTCCCCTAGCAAGGCGCGAGCACTAAACGAAGCAGCGCTAAGGCCTGCAAGAATGATCAGTCCAGTAACAACGATGCTGATGCCTAAGGCTTTGCGAAGGGTGATGCGGTCGCCCAAAAATATCGCCGCCATCACCATTCCCATTATCGACATTGCTGTGAACGGAAACACCGCCGCGTGGCTTGATGGTGCGAAATACAGAGCACCAAACATTAGCAAACCAAATAGAGGGCCTGCCAAAATTGCCACGCCTAGCCAAACAGGCCACTGCGCCCGCATTGCCGCCCAATCCTTCCATAAGGCGTAACCGAGCAATGGAAGTGTTAGCAACCCAGCCACTGCAAATCGCAGGAAGGTTAAGTCCCAGGGCGTCATCCCATGGGCTATGCCATAACGCGCAAACACCGTGTAAAGTGCGCCTATACTCGCGGCGCACAGCCCGACAAAAATGCCCAATAAAGGAATTGGCGTTGCCATGTCAGATCGCCGGTGCTTCTGGGAAGTCCACAGGAATCTGGGTAGTGCTATGCAGATAATTGCTAATGATCTTGTCGCCAATCACCATAATCACATCAACCAAACTACCTTCGGTGTAACCAACGGCAAAAAACTGGTTTAAAGCTGTGCTATCGGCACGGCCGCGTTGTTGCGTGATTGATGCTGTCAATTGTGCCAGCGCGTCGAGTTTGGTATCGAAGCTAGCTCGACCTTTGCGAATTTCAACGAGTTGCTCGCTGCCAAACCCCACCATTTTTCCAAGTGCGGTGTGTGCAGCAAGGCAATAGCGGCACTGGTTAATCTGACTCACAACAAGATTGATAACCTCGCGCTCTTTTGCAGTCAAAGATGACTTGGCCGATTGAAGGGCGAGGTAGGTATTTAGTGCAGTTTCGGAGTGCGCGAAAGTGGCGTATAAATTCGGAACAAAACCTAGTTTTGACTGGAGCGCATCAAACACAGCTTTGTTATTTGCTGAAACTTCTGTGCGGGTGGGGACTTGAATTGTTTTCATATTAACTTTCTATAAGTAGTTGAATTTGTCAGCAAAAGAGCTGATGGATTGAATGATTACTTATTCCAAATAAATCCGGTAGATGTCATAATTGACTATTACTAATTCCATTTTGGACTCAATAGAAGGTATGGATCGTTTAGCCGCTATGCAAATACTTGTTCGGGTTGTGGAGGCTGGGAGTTTTTCAGCGGTAGCCCGTGAGCAAGGCAGCACTCAAAGCGCAATTAGCAAACAGGTTGCCGCGCTAGAAGCGCATTTGGGCGTGCGATTACTTTCCAGAACGACTCGGGCAGTTACTTTGACTGATGAAGGGCGGAGTTACGTGCAAAGTGCGCAGCGCATAGTGCGCGATGCGCAAGATGCCGAAGATGCTCTGCGCTCCAGTAAAAATAGTATTACCGGCCGTTTACGCATTGGTGCATCCACTGGCTTTGGTCGATTTGTTTTGTTTCCCATCGTACAAACTTTTATGGAACAACACCCTAATGTTGAGATTGATCTCCAACTCAAAGATAGCTTTGTTGATGTCGTCGCAGAAGGGCTTGATGCTGTAGTGCGAGCAGGCGAATTAAATGACACTAGCCTGATCGCACAGCGTGTAGGCACTGCACATCGTTCGGTCGTCGCTAACAAGAAATTAGCGGCCGATTTGAATAAGGTTGGTCGACTGCCAATAAAAGCAGAAGACCTTAGCGACCATAACTGCATCATTTACACAGGTTTAGCGCCCCCAAATACTTGGTTGTTCGATTCATTACCAACTCAGCTAGATCAAGATGTTTCGCTGACAGGCGCTGCGAGGGTGCGCGTGAATGGGCGTTTTTCAACAAGCAGCTCCGAAGTGGTTCGAGAGGCGGTACTCGCCGGGCTTGGTATTGGCTTTACGCCCAACTGGTTCTTTACCGAAGAGTTGGCAACCGGGGAAATAGTACGCCTATTGCCGAGCTTTTCACCCCACCCCTTGCCTATTCATGCTTTGTATCCAATCTCTCGTAGGGATTCACCGAAGTTGGCTGCCTTTGTTGCTGCAACTAAGGCAGCACTTTTGATTTAGGTTTTTCAAAGCATCATCTTGTAGCAACGCATTACCAAAACGCGTGCATCTAAAAAATGGCTTTGTATCGGACAACCTTAACTCAGCAAAAGCCCTTTCCATTTCGTCTTTAACTGCTTTTGATCCGCTGAACTGAGCGTCCCTGCTTTGCGAATAATTAATCGATGATCTAGCGTGAATAGCTTTAAGCGAATAACGCAATCATTGATTAAACCGGCTGCTTTTAAATCAGAGATAGGGCAATCCCCCAACCATTCTGATTGTTCCGCGCTTGTAATCATTGCCAGCACGCTATTGCTTTGCGCTTTATTGAATGTGCCGGTAGAAATGACAATGGCTGGCCTTCGTTTAGTTGAAGCACGATCGGTAAACGGAAAAGGCACCACAACAACATCAAAAAGCTCTAATCGGAGACTGGCCATCAAAGGTCTCGAAATGCTAAATCATCTTTTCCGCTTGACCACTCTTCTAGCGTTCCTTCTAGCGCTTGGGAAAACGCTACATCAAGCGGGCTAACTTTAGAGATTTTCACTTCGTTCCCAACGATCTCAAAACTAATTAGATCGCCTGCATCGAGCTTAAGCGCCTTTCGAATACTCGTCGGGACAGTGGCTTGATACTTAGCAGTAAGCTTTGACGTTTGTAACACGGTATTACTTTCTTACTGTATTAATACCTGTAATTTTACCCTTTGTTTGATCTACTCTCAACAACTCAGTCAAGTTATCTAGCCCGTGACACAGTGACCGCGAGCGTTGAGTCGCCAGGTTTCGGCTCATTGCTCGCATCCCTGCTAGACCATTTTTCTGCGCCGCAAGGCTATCAGAGGGCCAAGGCTAAGCAAAACCAACGGGGCAGTACTCGGCACAGGGACGCTTCCAATAACGCTTCCGGTAAAAGAACCTGAACTCACAAAGCTTAATTCGGCCAAAAAAGCAGAGGAACTCTGTGATGAGCTTGATTGTTGGTCAGAAATACCGAACAGTGCGAAGCGGCTAACGCCGAGTTGATCGAAGTAAAACTGACTGCCATTGGTTAAGTCGATACCGCTATCCACATAGTCAATACCGTTCCAAATAAACAAGTCGTAAAGGCCATCCCCTCCGGTATTGAAGTTCGGAACCTTAATTGACGAGAATTTTGGATCGCCGATCCCAGTTAGGAACTCATATTTACCGGCCACGTGCACACTAATCAACGTTGTATCGCGCGAGCCTACAGAAGCAATATTAAAGCGATCAGCCTGTGCGGTATTGACTGCTCGTACCGGCGGCGCGCTCGAAGGAGAACTCGGCGCGACGAAATTGAAGAATGCCGTGGAGCGCTGCAAAATTTCGGTATTGCCGCCATCCGATAGAAACAGCTTCGGGTCTGAACGTGTGTCCACGGATTGGAAGGCGATGGTGTAGTTTGCGTTGGGCTTGAGACTCTGGCCTGAATTCAAAACATTTGGCAAAGTATAAGAGCGCAGGCTGCCCGAAATGTTCAAGGAGTGAATGGTGTCTGGTATGCCAGTGGCTATGATAACGCTAGGGTCGTAAATGATCACTCTCTGAGCATCAGAGACGATGTTTTGAGATTGCTGCCAAGTCAGCGTTAGCGAAGTTCCAACAGTTGTCAGCTTCATGTTTTGCACGAAAGGCACACCGCTCTCGGTACCGGTTAGGCTCGGAGCGACCACATTGCGAGTGGTATCGCTAGGGCGAGAAACCGAAATATTCCAAGACCCCGCAGTACGCGCCGGGCTATAGTTCGTCGTGTTTACGCAGTAGTTTCGATTGACTGCAATCGGAGCGCATAAGCTGGATGGATCGGTAAAACCGGTCGGCACGTAAGTGGCGCCCAAGCTGGCCCCAGCTGAGCCTCCCACGATGTCCACGCCATACTGAAACCGATCGTTGGCGGCAATATTGATATCGTTGCGGCCGATCGTGTCACGAAACATATTGATTCGCGTGACATCGATGGGTGCTGCCATTGCCTGAGCGGCTAAACCGGAAATAAACAATGTGACAAAAAATTTCATTACTTCTCGCAAGTAGAATGCACGTCATTCATAGCTGCCGTGAAATCGCTTTACTTCGGAGACTACGCAACAAAAGGTTATCTAACCGTTATTAAGAATTGATTGCAGTTTGGCTTAGGGTTTAGGCCTTTCAAACGGCTTATTTTTCACCGTTCTTCGTACGGCAGGCGGCTAGCTGCTCGACCCACGGGAATTTAAGCGCAGCGTCAAAGTTCATTTACTGCGGCACTAAGCCAGCTGCTTTAACCAGCTCTGCATGCAGTTTGATATCTGTCGCAATGAGTCGTTGCACATCTTCAGGCGAGCTCGTGGATACTTCAGTACCGGTATCAGCGAGCTTCGCTTTGGTATCGGCATCGAAGGCAGTTTGCACTGCACGATTGAGCTGATCAATGATTGAGCGAGGTGTTTTAGCAGGTGCTAGTAGAGCCATCCACGCGGAAAGATTCAATTCAGATATACCGCTTTCGGCCATGGTCGGCACCTGTGGAAATACGGGTGAGCGTTGTGGGCCCATTACGCCCAATGCATGTAACTTACCCGCTCTAACATGGGGTACAGCTTCTGGCATTACCGCAAACATCACATCGACAGTGCCGCCTATCGTGTCGTTAATCGCCAAAGCGCCACCTTTGTAGGGCACATGCAATAGACGAGCTTGCGTGCGGGACTCGAACATCTGTCCTGCAAGGTGTTGTGGGCTGCCATCGCCTGACGAAGCATAGGTGATTTTGCCGGGCTCTGCTTTGGCAGCAGCAATGAGAGCAGCAACCGTTGGGTACTTCTGCTTATCTTTTACAACAAGCACCATAGGCTGATTGACTAATCGCGAAATCGG
>JAYWIG010000230.1:0-10145 GCA_043789035.1 Betaproteobacteria bacterium | reverse complement strand
GCCGCCACTTTGTTACCTAGGGTAATCATCACCTTTGGGGTCGGCCCAACGAACAAAATACCCGCATCGTCACAGGCCTGCGCAAAATCTGGGTTTTCGCTTAAAAACCCATAGCCGGGGTGAATCGCATCCACTTTGGCTTGCTTTGCAATACGAATAATGTCGGCAATATCAAGATAGGCCTGCAAGGGTTTTTTACCTAAGCCGACTTGATAGCTTTCATCCGCTTTAAAACGGTGCAAAGCGAATCTATCCTCATGCGAATAAATTGCAACGGTTCGAATGCCCATTTCGTTAGCGGCACGCATTACCCTAATGGCAATTTCCGAGCGATTCGCTACTAGCAGGGATTTAATTGGAAATGTGGTTACAGGAGAAAAGGATTGTGTATTCATGTCCTGAAGCATAGAGAAAAACGACGGGATCCGCTATTCGGGCTTTCCCGAAATATGAACGGTCGCTAGAAAACCGACAAATTGCCCCTAGGCGCTAAAAAAGCACAGTTTAAAAATTTCCTCTCGGTTACGATATTGCTATGAAATCAATTATCCGTTTCTTCGTAGTTTTGGGATTAGTCGTCATTTCTGCCTGCGGCGGTGGCGGTGGTAGCAGCAGCGGTAGCAATGCCAGCAATGTTGCGGACAGGTTAAAGAGTCCTGCAGTTGGGACATCTTTAAATGAATCCACTTGTTTCTATCAATACACACTTCAAAACATCTCAAGTACGAGTGGCATCGATCCATTACTTGGCCAGCAATGGCATTTACAAAATACTGGGCAACCAATCTCAGGTGTCACGGTCACCGCTGGCGAAGATCTAAGAGTTTTTCAAGCTTGGAGTCAGTCCAAAGGCGCAGGTGTGCGCGTCGCAGTAGTTGATGACGCCATCGAAACCATCCACGAAGATCTTTCACAAAATGCAGTAGCCGGGGGCAGCTTTAACTATCGCACCAACTCCCCGTATGCGTTATTCCCGTTACCTTGCTTCAAGTACACGGCCTCAAACGGCCAGGTAATCGATGACAATCACGGCACAGCAGTTACCGGAATCATTCTTGCGAGAGACGGTAACGCCGTCGGTGGGTCGGGTGTTGCGCCAAGGGCTGAACTCGTTGGCTATAACGCCTTGGCAACTGAAACCGATGCAGATATTGCCGATGCCCTGACACGCGACCTCGCAAATAATGCAATCTTACATAACAGCTGGGGTTCGAACGACGATGGCAAATTGCATAGCGCCGACGCCCCTTTTATTGCCGCGATAAAAAAAGGGATTGAAACCGGTCGCAATGGGAAAGGCACAATTTACGTGTTTCCAGCGGGAAATGGTGGCTGTTATCTTTTGTCTGGAAAGCCAGCAGTTTGCTCCGACGACAACGCTAACCTCGATGGCTATACCAACAAGTTAGGTCAGGTGACGGTAGGTGCCGTTGGCCCGGATGGTAAAAAGCTGTCCTACAGCGAGCCCGGGGCCAATGTGTTAGTCAGCGCGCCAGCTGAAGATATTACTACTACCAGCGTAACTACTACTGCTGGTAAATACCGCAGTGATTTTCGCGGCACGTCAGCTAGCGCGCCGATGATCTCAGGGGTTGTTGCGCTTATGCTAAGTGCTAACCCAGAACTAACTTGGCGAGACGTAAAACTTATCTTGGCAAAAAGCGCACGCAAAACAAATCCCACCGACGCGCAATGGGTATCTGCAAACGGATACAACTTTAATCCCTATTATGGCTTCGGCGTGCCCGAGGCAGACAAGGCCGTCACTCTGTCGAAATCTTGGAGTAGTGTAGGTAATTCATCTTCACTTAAGACTTGCGGCCCTTACAACCGCAACGTGAATACAAATTTACCTGATGCACCAGCCGCGCTTCGCGAAGTAGTTGATTCGATCAACATTGATGCTAGTTGCAGTATTAGCCGTATCGAATTTATTGAAATTACGTTTTCGGCGCAGCATGCTTACTCTGGCGATCTACGCATTACGCTAGAAAGTCCAGGCGGATTGCAAAGTGCGCTCTCACAAAGGCGCAGTTGTAGTGACTCGGGAGATGCATGCAGACCATACAACGATTGGCAGTTCGGCTCAGTGCGACATCTGGACGAACCAACCTTAGGCCAATGGAAACTCAAAGTGTCCGACGACGCACCCAACGATATCGGAACATGGAAAAATTGGAGCCTAAAATTTTATGGTCGCTAAAAAATCCACGCCTATAACTTTTTTTCGAAGAGTTTTTGGGTTTGTAGCATTCGGGTTTGTTGCAACTAGCCTTACACCGATAACAACTTTCGCTGCTGAACTTTACTATTACGATGGCGGTGTTAAACGAGCACTTGTGGTCGATAGCCAGCAATGGGCCAACGTGAAAAGTGGAAAGAGTGTCGAGCTTCAATCGATGTCTACCAACGAAAAAAGCGGCAAGTCTTTTTCCGGCTCGCCTGTATTTCGTTTAGGAGAAACTGGCTCACCCATGGCACTTCCTGGCGGCATTATCGTCAAACCCAAGTCAGGCGATACAACTGCTGAAGCAAAACTCAAAGCAAAAGGCTATGAAATCGAACGCGCAATTGGTGATTCTGGTGCGCTACTTGTTAAAAGCCCGGAAGGAATGTCAAGCCTAGAGCTCGCCAACAAACTGCACGAAAGTGGAGATTTCGAAAGCGCCTCACCCAACTGGTGGCGTGAGCGGCGAAAGAAGTAGTTCAAATCTTCTTAAAATCCGCTCTCTCGAATTACGACGGAAACAATGGCCGTTGCCCATTGCGCAGCGTAACTTTTGCGGTCCCCCGTGATAGTTGCCGAACCTAGGCGAACAGATGGAGTTTGCATCTGTTGGGCTTTATGCAATTCGTCATACGCCAGTGTAATCCGAACTCTGTATAGAGAGTCGCGGGGCGTGAGGGCACCGTTAGATTGCTTTATCGCAGGGACACGCCCTCCATGGTCGGTGGCCATCATTGCATGTGGCAGAACTTGAGCCCTCGCGGAGTCGATAGCCACAACCTTACCGAAAAGCGGTGGACGGGTGTCATTTCTTAAATAGAATCGTACTTCGCTGCCAGGCTTAATCCGGCCTATCGCCTCTTGATCTACCAAGGCGTCGACTACCCACTTTCTAGTATCTACCAACGTAGCAATTTGCTGAGACGAATTCAACCATGCCCCGGGTTTAATACTTTTATCGACATCGAGCAATTGGCCATCGAACGGTGCTCGCAACTCCAACCGTTTTAATTCATCTTGTTGTGCGTCTATCTCGGCAAGTTGCTGGCTAAGTTGTTCTGCTAATACCCCACGGCGCTCTGCGCCATCGCTACGCCCTACCGATTGATCGAACTGCAAAGCTAGCGATTCTGCCAAAGCACGGGCTTGTTGCGCACGGCTTCTTGTATCTGGAGAATCCAAAACGATGACGGCTTCACCACTTTTGATTACTCCCTCTTGTTTTACTGCGATAACACGGCCCGGTAAGGGGCTAAATATCACCTGACTTTGTTCAGCATGCAACCAGGCTTCGCCATGAACATCTCGGCGCCAAGGGAAAAGCAAAATGAAAAGGACTATCGCAAGCAACACGAGGGACATGAATATGCGCGACGGTTTTATCTCACTGCGACGCTTTGCCCAAACCGCCGCTTCCATCCAAACGGGTTTACCGACAAACCAGATAATTTCCACAAGGAACAAAAAAATGCCTAGCAGCTTAAAGAAAAAAACATACACCGCAACAGCGATACCGATAAACACCGTAAATCGATACGCCCAGGTAAAGTAAGCAAAACTCACGAGGGCTCGACGTAAGCCTTTACTCATTTGCTCAGGCTCTTGCTCAGTGAAGCCCAGCAAAGTTCTACGCATTGACGCTTTAGCTACCGCACCAGCCCTATCGTGAAGATTCGGAATGTCGAGCGCATCGGAAAGTAAATAGTACCCATCAAATCGCATGAACGGGCTAGCATTAATCGCCAGTGTAATTAACCAACTCGTAGTCGCCAGAAAGAACAAAGTGCTCTTTAAAGCACCGTCTTGCGCAAGACTCCAGCCCAGAGTCGCGAAGCCGGCAATCGCCAGTTCTACCGATACGCCAGCAGCAGCGATATTAAAGCGCTTTCGCCGTTCTGCCAGCTTCCATGATTCTGAAGTATCGGTGTAAAGCATGGGCCACATCACCAAGAATGCCACGCCCATATGGGCAACCCTAACGCCATATCTTGTGGCGGTGTAAGCGTGCCCTAACTCATGCAAGGTCTTTGCGAACATTAATGCCAAGGCATAGCCCATAAATCCACTAGGGCTGAGAAAATCACTAAAAGTATGTACGAAGGTATCCCATTGGCGAGTGGCTAAAACAAGGCCAAGAATTGTGCAAAGTATGGTGAGCCACGCGAATAGTTTTGTATAGAAGAAACTCAAAAATGGTGCTGTCGCTTTTAGCCACCGCTCTGGTCTTACCAAGGGTATGCGAATAAATAAATAGTTATGTAGCAACCATTTCCACTTATCAGGCTTCGCTTTTTTTGCAGCCTTCTCTAAATCGGCTACCCCATTGCTATCGCTGGCTCTGAGCAAATGATGTTGCTTAAAAAAGCCCAACATTTGCAAAACATCGTCTTGCGAAGGTTCCAGTTGCGTATCTTCTTTGACCGCTCGCAGAATTAATTCTGGGCTTCGAAAATGCCAGCGCGAAAGTAACTCGAACTCAAGCCATCCCAAACGATAAAAACGATTAGTGACAGGGTCCTGAACCATCCAAGCGGGTGAGCCATCGCGATTAGGCGCAGCGACGAGAAGTTTCAAATCTTCACGTAAGCTAGGCAACACGATGTTTTGACCCATAGTCGAAGCGCTCACCTACCAACCAGTAAATTCGCGTGCGAATGCAATTGGCCTGCGGAACAGGTAATAGCCCAACGACGCTTTTTCCCCGTAAATTTTCGCTGTACCTTTTAATCCGATGCGAGCGAGTGCTTGTTCTTCTGCAGTCGATAATTGCAGCTGAGCCTTGAGCCTGTAAGCGCTAATGCCATCAGGGGACAAGGCAGCTTGGTAGCTAGTTTGGGTAAGTGCAGCAACAAGCGGCTTCAAAGGTGCGACCTGCAAATAAAGCTTGATCTGCGCACCTGCTTCCAAATTAATCGCCTCCGATACTGGCAACCAAACGAGTACGCCTGCATCTTTCGGATCGGCCAGCAACGCCACTCGCTCGCCAGTCGTTACAGGCTTTCCCAACCAATCATTAATGTCGCCAAACACCACAACGCCTGTTGCGGGTGCTCTCACTAAGATTCTGCTAAATTGATCTTCGACTGACGCAAGCTCAGCCTGGCGCTCGGCGACTCGGCCATTGAGCCCTGCCAATTCCGATCTTGAAGTTTCGCTTTCAAAAGATTTTTGCTGAGCTGCCATTGCGTCAGCTTTTGCAACCTGCAATTGTTTGAAAGCTACTTCGCGGCGATTCTTTAAACTTGTTTCATCCAGTGTAAATAGCGGTTCGTCTTTTTTAACTGCTTGATTGGGTTGCACATGGAAAGTCTTAATCACGCCATCAAGCGGTGCGCTAATCACCGCTGCATCAAGAGCAATAATTTCGGCATTGGCCAAAACCGATAATCGAATCGGAATAAACATCGCTGACATCGCGAGCAGCAAAAGTGTGGGCGCGAAAAGCTTGCGAGGTAAGGAACGCCACCCTATATAACCTCGAGAAAACATACCTTGTTTTACGTTTGGATCCAGCCCTGCCCAAGCATGACCATAAGCATCCGCCAAGCGTTGTGCGAGTTCTGCTTGAGTATCGTCTAGGCCGTCATCGAGCGCATAAGCAACGATTGCTTGCTGACCACGATTTGGTACGTGAACTGGCACAACGAAGAGGTAATCTGGTAGCCATTCTTGCCACCCTTCTTGCAAACTTGGGTGAACGTCATCCATGCTCACATACTGCGCGCCGGGTTGCTTTTTAACTTGATTTGCCAACCAAGTACCTAGACGCTTTAGCCAAACAGTGAATGGCGAATCTTCGCCAAGCTGAGCGATACCCGACACCACTCGAAGCCGCGCGTGATTTTCCGCTCTACTATCCCATAAGAAGGCTTGTCTTTGCCCAAGCAACTGCCAACTTTCATTGGCAAGAGAAAATAAAAGCTCCCGGACTGATTTTGCGGCGCGGGCACGCTCTTCTAAATGCACAAATGCTTGATAGCTCGCTGCTGGGTTTCGCGATTGAGAAATCTGAACTTCTACTGGGCTATTCACGGCAGCTTCTTACTCCGAATTACTTGTGGAGTGTTTACTTAGTTGTAGGAAATCTAGCATACCCGCTCATACCAGCGAGAAGTTCCGGATGGGGGCCACTGACACGGGCTTCAATCTCAATCGACTGACTTACGGCATCTACTCTGCCGTTCAGCGCAGTGACAACCGCTTCATAGTATTTACCAGTTTCATCAACTTGCAGCTCGAACAAAACTCCAGGTTTTAACCAAGCCAGCCATTTCGAGGGTGCATTAAGTTTAACTTTCGGCGGACCTGCTGAAATAATTTCAAGCATCGCCTGCCCGACATTGACGCCTTGATGCTGTTTCACATTCATCTTCACAATGCGACCAGCAAACGGCGCTTCAACTCTGCACTGGCGTATTTGCGTTTTCGTCAGCTCAATTTGCGCTTTAGCCTTTTCCATCGCAGCCGCTGCAGTCGCAACTTCAATTTCGCCTGCTGCATTTAGGCCTTGCAGGCGAATCTTGCCAACATGGGTTTGCTGCGCCGAATTGAACTCAGCATCGGCCATTTTTAGCCTCGCGTTAAATTCACTGCAGTCAAATTGAATCAACGTAGCGCCTTCACGAAAGGTTGCGCCCAAATCGCCGTTAATTCGATCAATGCGACCGACGATTTGAGACACTAAAGTGGTTTCGCGCTGCGCAACTAAAAGCGCTCGAATCGCTCTCGCATCCAGATTCACATCACTAGACGCTGCTAATTGAACAGCGGGTTGCTTAGACACAACAGATTGCGCAAACCCGTTGCAGGTTTGCGACATTAAGTTACACGTTAAAAATAAGGCTAAGAGTACTTTTTTCTGTTGTCTTTTCGTCATTCCATCACCGGCTGAATCAAGGCTACTGCTAGTTTGCAGTAGTTCCTGATTCAGAACGGTTAGGGATGCCAGCAAGATTACTTGAAGGATTGCCCAGCCATTCGGTCATCGCCAACGAGTTTGCGTCGATGGCAGATTCAGTAAGCGCCTGCACTGCAGTGGAGCTTATGTCGGTCGGAAAAACCGTTGCATAGCTAGTTTTACCTGCAATGGTACCGTTCGGGCGGGTCAAAGTCATCTGCCATGTGCCACGACGAGTGCCGCTTACAGCTGCATCAGCGACAAACTGCGCCGTCATCGTCCACTCGGCAGAAGGGTCAACCTTGATGTCATAGCGCTTTAGTGCTCCATCCACGCCCTTAGCGATCGCCGCTCTCAAACCTGGATCAGTGGAGTTCGAAAAGGCTAACTTCACCGATTGCATGACAGGGCGCTCACTCATGCCACTACTAAAAGTTGTGCGCTGCCAGGTACTTAAGCTCTGATCAATCGATGACTTCAACTGCGCCAAACTCATATCGCGGTTGATGTTAAGCAAATCTAAACCGATCGAGTTATAGACCCTACCCCAAGCGGATTGCGCATTGGCATATGAAATATGCTTTTGGTACGAAGATAGCAAAGCACGAGTCTCGGTACGAATAACTTCCAACTCTGAATCAACTCGCGCCGTTGAAGCTGCTTTAGCGTAGTTCGCCAAACGCTGGTCAACGCTTGCAGATTCGACCACTTGGTCTAACTCATCTTTCGCCAAGCCATAACGCGTCGTTGCAACCCGAACCTGAGTGAGCACAGCCATGGCTTGCGCCATGCGTCTTGCTTCATCAACTTCTTTTTGCGCAGCCATGGTGCGATTCATCGCCGGGATGGTTGCCAACTTCATGAGGTTGGAGCTAATCCTTAGGGCACCCTCGGCCCAGGTATTGTTCAGTAAAAATTTGTTCGAATCGCGCTGTAGGCCATAGTCAAATGAGATACCTGGAAGGATAGACAAGTACTGCTTATACACTTCGCTGCGAGTTACGCGCTTGCGGTAGTCTTCTTCGCGCAATTCAGGGCGATTCAACAGTGCATAGTCTTCAAGTTGGCCAATATTATTTGGTGTTGCAGGCAAATTCGGGTCCTGCACATCGGCCAACATAAACGTTGTCCCAGGAGCCAAATTCATGAGCGCCATTAGCTCAACCTTCGCGAGTTCCAAATCTTGGCGGCGTACCTGCAACAATGTGGTCGCATCAAGTAACGCACGCTGATAAGCCAACGCCTGTGATTGCGGCAATAAACCTTGGCTTTCAACCTGGCGAGCACGGCCTAAAGCAGCGTTGGCCTTCACCATGGTCTCATCCATTTGCTTCATCAAACGCTGCGCACCTAAGGCACGCCAATAAGCGTTACGCAAGTCTTGCATCATATTTTGGGCGACGCGACGCTTGCGCTCATCAGCAATAAGCGCTTGATCGGCGAGTTGCTTGGCGCGATAGTAAGACACCCCGAAATCGAGCAGGTTCCAAGAAAACTCTAAACTTGCTGTCGAACGGGTTCGTTCTATTCCGCTTGAAAAAGTATTGTTGGGATTTGTGACGCCAGGTGCTGTCTGGGATACAGATGATGAGAACTGATCCTTGTTTCGGCTAATGTAACCAGCGTTTGCCAAAATACGAGGAAACATATCCCAGCTCGACAAATCCAGCTGCCCCTGCGCCAACGCTTCTTCCATCACCTTTAAGCGATAGTCCATGTTGTATTTCAAAGCACGGGCGGCTATATCTGAAAATGTCAGCGGCGCAGAGATTGGCTCTTGGCCGACAAACATTTTTTGTTTGTCCTCTGCAACCCGCAGCCGTACGTCATCTTGGGTCAGCGGCTTTGGTGTCACGGCACATCCACCAAGTACCAATGCAGCGGTTAACACTGCAAACGTTGAGAAGTTGACGGTGCAACGACTTGGCTTCGTTGCTCGTAATTTGAGTTCCAACATTGTTGGCTCCTTGGCTAGATAAAACATATTTATATTTTTACTGGAATTTTACGGGTATCGATTACAGAAAAGTGCTTTTCATCAGCACTCTTTGACTAGCGAAGGCTTAGGCATAAGCCTCGTCGGCGGTTTAAAGCGTTTTTGAGCAGTTTTCAGCTGTTCACTAAAGTTTTTATTGGCATTATCTTTCAATGTTTCAGCAAAAACGCTACGTTTTACTGCCTTCAGCTTCGGCTTTTCTTTCGCTGTAGGTAGGCAATCGACTTCTTGTTTTACTGCAATGACCTGCTTTTCGTCGGCAACCACCTGTACTCCAGCAACGCGCTCACGATTCCATACTGACTTAATAGAGGCCCCATCGAAAAAGCCCCCTGCGTCGAGATCCTTGGCATCTTCAATAGGAGAGAATCGAAGGTCGTCAAAGGCGCGCAGAGCGCTCGCGGCTGAAATAGTTCTACCGACTGGTGGGGTAGTCAGAGGTGGCACAACTGGCGGCACAACAATTGGAGGTACAGGAACAAGGGGTGGTAGCGGCGGTACAGAAATCACGGGTTGCTTGCGCACGTTCACCTGAATACTGCCACTGGTATCTTGCCCACCTTTACCATCAGAAACGGTAAACGTCAGTGGGGTTGTTGGAATTCGGCCGGTGGAGTTCGGCGTTGCACTAATCGCAGGATTCGGTTTAAAGCAAAGCTGCTGCAACTGCGCAGGCGTTAAAGCATCTCCTGTTTTCAGCGGTACAGTTGAAGTACCGACAAAGTACTGGCCTTCGGTTGCAGGCGGTACTGCCGTAATAGCAACGGTCAGTGTGTCCGCTGGAATATCCGGATCGCTTACGCCAGGCTTAGTACCAGCCGTTGGTAACATGCTATCAAGTGCGCAGACCGGCGAGCTTGAGTCCATGTCATACACAGATTGCGACGCCTTCGGAGGGTCGTTCGCAGGAGCAATGCCAAATGTAAGTTTGTTCGGCGTTGGGTCGAGTACCCCATCGCTATCACATACTTGGAAGCTAATCGATGGCGGGGCGCTCAAAGTCGCAGTATTCACGTCAGGCGCAG
>JAYWIG010000229.1:0-10147 GCA_043789035.1 Betaproteobacteria bacterium | reverse complement strand
TGGAAAAGCGCATGGGTTTTGCTCAACGACAACACCGCCGGTTATGCCTGCCGACAACCGACTACCTTAGCAGGTCTATCAAACCAAAATATGGTGTCGGGCGGTAGCAGCAGCGACATCATTTTTCGGTTAGAAGTTTTCTTTTTCGTTTCAGCGACGCAAACCGGCACGTGGAACTTCCGAATGGCAGGGGATTTTGGTCGCGGTGGTGGCCTGTACGTCGACGATAACTCAATTCAAGAGAACTGGAACGTCGACTTATGGTGGGGCGGCAACTGGGGTAATACGGCTCAAATCCTACAAGGCAGCGCAACACTGGCTAGTGGGTGGCATGTATTACGCGCTTGGGGTGCAGAAGGTTGCTGCGACGGCCCTGGCGGTTTTCAGGTACAAATTCCCGGCTCCAGCACTTGGGTCGATGCTAATACCACCAACCTCTCCGTACGGAATGGTTCATGCAATCGAATTCTTGTTGGCTATGGCGCCTCTGAAGCGTCTATCGACAGCCCTATTTTTCGAATGACCAAAACTTCGATAGCAGTTAACGACCCGATCAACGGCGCCACCAACCCGGTGCGAATTACTGGCTCTCAAGTGCAATACAGTATTTCTGTGGCGCAAACTTCCGGGCGCACGCCTGATGCGAATAGTGTGATCGTCGTCGATCAACTGCCCGCCCAAACCAAAATGTGCGGTCTTGCAGGCGCAAGCACAGGCGTGGCGCTTACCCAAGGCGCGATTGCATCGAACCTGGCAATTGCGTCCGTAGCGTATTCCAATAATGGAGGCGCAACTTATACTTACACAAAGGTACCCGATGCCGCAGGGTGCGACGCCAACATTACCAATGTGCAAGTCACGATGGCCGGCACTATGAGCTGTAAGACGGCCTCTGGCGAACCATCGTTTAAACTCGACTTATTAACGATAGTGAAATAGTGAGGGCTTTTTTAGGCTACTACCTATAGCCGGGCCTACCATCCCTATAATCTAGCTATGCATACAGAATTTGACGCCGTGGTGGTTGGTCGTGGCTTGGTCGGGATGGCTGCTGCTAGAGCATTGGCAATAAACGGCATGCGCGTTGCGCTCGTCGGCCCCAAGCCTGTTGCGCCGCCGTTAAGTGATGAGCCCGACTTAAGAGTCTATGCCTTGTCGCCCGGATCAATCGCCATGCTCAATGAGCTGAAAGTTTGGGGGGCGCTCGATGCTTCGCGGGTTGCCGCGGTAAATGCGATGCGGGTTTTTTCCCCTCGAGCTGCCGAGCTAGCTTTTGATGCTAAAGACGTTGCCACCGATTCTTTGAATTATGTCGTCGAGCATAACAACCTGTTGCAAGCGCTCGATCAGGCGCTGACATTTTCTTCGGCCAACTTCTATATTGAAAAAGTAGTGAAGTTCGAACAAGCAAAGCGCTTCGCCTCAGTGTTCTTGGAATCTGGGCAGGAATTAAGAGCAAAGTTAGTGGTAGCGGCTGATGGCGTCGATTCCCCAATGCGTGGCTTTGGCAATATGCTGGTCGAGCGAAAAGAGTATGGTGATGTGGCGTTAGTTGCAAACCTTGATGTAGCTATCGCTCATCAAAACGAAGCTTGGCAGTGGTTTTGTGACGACGGCGTTATTGCGTTTTTGCCGATGGCTGGCTCCCATCAAATGAGCTTGGTCTGGAGTGGGTCTGAAGCGATTTCGGAGTATTCATCAGAGCATATCGCCTCAGAATTAACCCGCATTAGTGCGGGTGTTTTGGGCAAAGTTCGAGTGAGCACGAAAACTAAAACGTTCCCATTGCAGTGGTTAAAGGCCGCCGAGATTGTTGCACCGCGAATGGTACTTTTAGGCGATGCCGCCCATTGCATGCATCCATTGGCGGGCCAAGGGCTAAATTTAGGTTTCGGAGATTTGGCGTCGCTATTGCAGCTATTGAAGCACCGCTTAGCAGGCCAAGACATTGGTGATGCAAGATTTTTGCGACAATATCAACGGATGAGAGCTGAGCCCGTGGATACGATGCTTTTCGTGACCGATCAACTACATGCGATTTTTGCAAAAGTACCGGCGTCGGTGCCAGAGCGAGCGTTTAGGGCTGCGGCCTTGATTGGCTGGAGCCAACTTGCAAGGTCTAACCCTATTGCGAGACAAATACGCAAACAACTCACTAAGCATGCCCTTACCTAGAACGGACGATTCGAGAACTTCATGATGCATTTAAAACCTAATTTTCTACCATCTAGCTTGGCATTTTGTGTGGCAATGGCCATGTCTCTGCCTGCAATGGCACAAAGCAACGATGCAATCAGTGCCAACATCAAAACGTCAGTTGAAACTTGGTTGGCGGGCAAGTACAAGGTCGAAGAAGTGCGTAAAGCGCCTTTGCCCAATATGTATGAAGTACGTATTGGTAGCGACATTATTTATGTCGACGAGAAAGGGAACTTTGCTTTCGTTGAGGGACAGTTGATCGACATTAAGACGTCGCGCAATCTCACTAAAGAGCGCCAAGATGAATTGTTGACGATCAAGTGGAGCGATCTCCAAATGAACTTGGCTTTGAAGCAAGTCAATGGCAATGGGAAACGCAAGATTGCGGTGTTCGAAGACCCGAACTGTGGCTATTGCAAACAAATTCGAAAAGATTTGGTGAACTTAAAAGACGTCACGATATATACCTATGTGTATCCGGTTTTGGCGCCAGATTCAGATGTGAAATCACGCAAAGTTCTGTGCGCTGCCGATAAGATGGCAGCTTGGAACGATTTAATGCTCAGCAACAAAGTGCCGGGTAATAACGGCACGTGTGACCAGCCGCTCGCTAAGATTAAAGAGATGGGCGGAAAGATGGGCATTACCGCAACGCCAACAGTGTTTTTCGGCAACGGTAAGCGCCTACAAGGCTATGTGCCTCCCGCACAACTCGAAAAAATGATCGATGACAATCGCGGTGCTGGTTAATCTATTCGACATATTTTATGGTTTCACTTCGTTAGGCAGTAATAACCAAAGCTGCCCGACTTGTTTCATAGCGCTGGCTTTTTGACCAGCAGCATCGCCAAAGCCGAAGAAAAAATCGGCCCTTACTTCTCCGCTTATCGCTGCGCCAATATCTTGGCTAACCACCACGCGATTGAGTGCTTTTCCATCGTGTGGCGTGCTTGTCGAAACATACATGAGTGAGCCTAGTGCGGCGAATTTTGGGTCCGTTGCGAGAGATCGCTCTGCTGTTAGCGGCACGTTTAAAGCACCCTTTGGTCCAAGAGTAGAGTTGCCTACTGGCAGCAAGGTAAAGAAGATAAAACGCTCATTGGTTTGCATGACTTGCTGCGCTTGCGCAGGGTTGTCGCGTAGCCATTGCTTAATTTTTTCGGCACTCACTTCTTCACGTGTCAGTGCTTTATTTTCGATGAGTGCTTGCCCGATGGCCTTGTATGCCAAACCGTTATGATCGGCAAAACCAACTCGTACTGTACTTACTTGGCCGTTAGGTTCCCTGAGCTGCACACGGCCCGAGCCTTGCACCTCGAGAAAGAACGCTTCTATACTGTCGTCCAAATACAGTAGCTCTTGGCCCTTTAGCGCGTTAGTGTTCTGAATCTCTGCTCTGCTCAGATAAGGGCGAAGTTGACCATCCGTTTGTCGTGATCGGTAACGGGATGAAGGCTGTGCAGTTGCAGGGTCAATCCGTAATAAATCAGAGGGCCGACTATAAACCGGCGTTTGTTGTGCGTTTTCTCGAATGCGGCTGCCGCTCAATAATGGTTCATAGTAACCGGTGATTAAACCGTTAGCATTGCCCTTTGAACTAAGCATGGGCCAAGCGATAAATCGATTGTTTAGCCATGCCTTTAAATTATTTCGTTCGGTTGCAAACTCAGCGCAAAGCTTTGTCCAAGGTGTCGGAGGCGCAGCCAGTGCACACTGTTGCTCAATGGCAATGTCGAGATTTTTTAGGTCGTCTTCGTGAAAACCCGGTAGTGCTGAGAGCTTGATCGAAGATCGCGGCAGCGCTTGCGGCGTGCTGCAACTTTGCACAAGTAATGCCAAACTTGCGAAAAAGGCCATCGATGCGACCAAGTACCCAATCCGCTTACAATTTTGCAATGTGGGTAATTTATTTAGAAGCATTCGTCGTTGTGACTATGGTGTTGTTCATCGTCTGGTGGACGATGAAGGGCAAGTAGTTGCTTGCCCCCTTATGCACCGCCTTATGCATCGTCTGACTCAATAAACCCTAGTGCAAGATTCGAGGGATCGTCAGTACAAACTCTGGAATTTGTGCATCGAACCGCGTACCATCCTCAGCCACAAAGAAGTAGCTGCCTTTCATGGTGCCAGTAGGTGTTTTTAGCTGGCAACCACTGGAGTATTCGAAAGATTCGCCCTCTTTGAGCAACGGTTGGTGGCCAACTACCCCTAAACCCTTAATATCGATGACTTCAAGGTTATCGTCTTGGATAATCCAATGGCGGCTAATTAATTGGGCCGGTGCTGTACCCGTATTGGTGATTTTCACCGCATAGGCGAACGAGTAAATCTGTCGCGCGGGCTCAGACTGCTCCTCCAAGTATTGGCTTTGTACAGTGATCTGAATTTGATATTGTTTGTTCGAAGCCAAGCTGCTCTTCCTCGGTTGGCTAAAATTACAAGATGTTTGTCGAAGCTTTGTTTTTATCGACTCGATATGACTTGATTGTAGCGTTCAATTTCTTATTTTTCTGCGCAGCCCGCGCAACTTCTAAAGGTCCATCATGTTTCGAATTGCTCCCAGCATTTTATCTGCCGACTTTGCGCGCTTAGGTGAAGAGGTGAGAGCCATTGAGGCGGCCGGTGCCGACGTCTTGCATTTCGATGTCATGGATAACCACTATGTGCCGAACTTAACCATTGGCCCCATGGTGTGTTCTGCTGTTCGCCCGCATGTAAAAATCCCCATCGACGTGCATTTGATGGTGAGCCCTGTTGATCGGATCATCGTTGATTTCGCTAAAGCTGGTGCGAACATTATTACCTTCCACCCGGAGGCAAGCGACCATATCGATAGATCGTTGACACTGATACGGGATAACGGTTGCTTGGCCGGTTTGGTGTTTAACCCAGCTACGCCACTAAATTATCTCGATCATGTGATGGATAGGTTAGACATGATTTTGCTCATGTCGGTCAACCCTGGGTTTGGTGGTCAGTCTTTTATTGCCTCTACCTTGCCTAAGTTGCGCCAGGTGCGTAACCGTATTGATGCGCATGTTGTTGCAGGAGGTAAGCCGATTGCTTTAGAAGTCGATGGCGGCGTGAAAATTGACAATATCGCTTCAATAGCCAAAGCCGGTGCCGATACCTTCGTAGCAGGTTCGGCAGTCTTTGGTGCTCCGGATGCCGATGGCGGATACATAGGCGTGATGAAGAAATTTCGTGACGCACTCGCGACCGTAACAACTCACACGTGAATGCCTCTGTGATTCAGGGTGTACTGGTTGATTTAGATGGAACCTTGCTCGATACAGTGCCTGATTTAGCCGCTGCTTGCAATGGCATGATGAGCGATCTTGGGTTGTTTGCAGTCACTGAAAAGCAGGTTTCGGAATATGTTGGTAAAGGGGCCGAAGTTTTAGTGCATCGCTGCCTAACGTCGAGTTTAGACGGCAGAGCTGATGCAGCGCTACATGCCAAAGCGATGATTGCCTTTGGTGAAAATTATCATCGAACCAATGGGCAATATGCGCGAGTGTATGACGGCGTGATTGAAGGGCTTGAGGCCCTGCGGGCTAAGGGGCTAAAGCTCGCTTGCGTGACTAACAAGCCCTATGAGTTTGCCGAACCGCTACTCGAAGCCACCAAGCTGCGCCACTATTTCGAATTCGTGCAGGGTGGCGACACTATTGCCAAGAAAAAGCCTGATCCGCTTCCAATGTTGTGGGCGGCTAGTCGATTAGGCTTGCCACCGGAGCAATGCGCAGCGATTGGCGATTCGATCACTGATGCCTTGGCCGGTAATGCTGCGGGTATGCGGGTGTTGATGGTGCCATACGGCTACAACGAAGGCCGGGCGGTGCTGCCCTCCGATTGTCACGCGATCATTCCTAGTTTGGCTGCTGCTGTTGGGTGTTTAGGTTAGGCTCGCTTAGATCAGCGTGGCTAGATGCTCTACTGCGTTCGTGTCCCCCGCAACTGCTGCGCAGTCGCTCCTCCTAATACCTCTCTCCGTAGAGCACCTAGCCACGCTGATCCAACACCACCGTCTTGGTTTTGAAAATCGGCAGTCAAACACCGGTTGAGAGCTGGGCGAGTTAGTGTCGATGGCGTAGCGAAGTCAAGAAGGAGCCCGAAGGGCGGATGACATGAGCGCAGTCATCGATGCTGGCTCGCCCAGCGTTCTACACCACAGCAAAATCAACCTGGTGGCGCGAAGTCCGGAGGCCTTCTAACGCCGCTTTGACCCGCAAGTGATCAGGGTGCGTCGCATACACATCGAGGGCCGCTTGGGAAGCGAACTCGGTGTATAGAACCACATCACAGGCATAGTCGACGCGGCTGGAGTCGATACCGATTTCCATATGTTGCATGCCATCGATTTTGCTTCTTAAGGTTTCGAATTGGGCTCGCACCAGTTCTTTGTTTTTGGCTTTTTCTTGCTCGGTCGTGCCAGCAACAGTCCACATCACAATATGTTTGATCATGTCTTCTAACTTTATGACGCGGGCGCGAAGCCTGCTTTTTGCGGCCAAAGGTTGACGAAAGCTTGAATGCTAGTGCTCGCGTAAAGACCGGCTTTGGTAAATGGTTCGTTGGCTAGCCATGCATGGGCCGCGTCGCGAGTGGCGAAATCGATAGCCAGTAAACTGCCGATCATTGTGACGCCATCATCGTGAGTGAGCGGGCCTGCGAAGGCCATACGATCCGCAACTGCCGCTAAGTAAGCTTTATGTTCGGGGCGAACCGCCGTTCGTAAAGCCGCACTCTCAGGCTTATCCATTAAGGTAAAAACGTAGATCATCCGTTTTTATTTCGCGGGGTTCAAAACGAAATCAAAGTCCAGGCTGTAGACGCCATCTTTGCCTTTGTTCCAATCCGCAATCAGTGTTGATCGAACACCAAACACAACGTCTGACTCTAGGTATTGATCGCCGTTGCGAAATACGTGTGTGGTCAGTGTTTCGTAGCCCTTTGCTTTAATACGGAAGTGCAAATGGGGCGGGCGCCAAGGGTGGTTCGCGGTTGCCTTGAGCATGTCGCCGACAGGGCCGTCAGTGGGAATAGGGTAGGCTTCTGCCACAATGGTTTTGAAATGGTAGCTGCCGTCCTTTTCAGTGGTGAAATTGCCGCGCGCTTGTGGCTCTTCCAAATCTTTGATTTGCACGTCATAAAAACCATCGGCATCGGCTTGCCACACATCCATGGATGCGCCGGGAATCACTTCGCCGTTTAAGCCTTTTACTGTGCCGCGCACCAAGCAAAGTTCGCCCTTTGCGCCATTGGCCACGTCATCGCCGTTTTCGTAGTGCGGTGCGCCTTCTACGTAAAACGGGCCGAACACGGTGGCTTCGGTGCAACCTATCGGTTTCTTGTTGTTCATCGCGATGGTGAGCATTGAGAGGCCAAGCGTGTCGCTTAACAAAATGAACTCTTGGCGCTTGTCATCGCATTTTTGACCGGTGGCGGTTAAGAAGCCGATTGCTTTGAACCACTCCTCTTCAGTCAAGGTGACGTCTTTGGCGAACGCATGCATGTGTTGAACCAAACTCGTCATTATCTGGCGTAGCCTTGGGTCGGGTGTTTTTGAGAAGCGTTCAACCACTGCTTGTGTGATGGTGTCTTCATTCAAGTTTTTCATGCGGTATTCCGAAAAGGGATGAGAATTGAAAATGAGAATCCCAGATGGTAATGCGAAGGCGAGCTTGCCATTTTGTCAGTCCTTAAAAGCCTTGTTGAAAAGGCATAATGAAGGCTGACTTTGTCCAAATCGTGAGAATCACGCGACATTTACCTGAGGAGCCCTATGCAGCAGCTTGAAACAGATTATCTAGTCGTCGGTAGCGGAGCCGTTGGCATGGCTTTTGTCGATACGCTGCTCGCTGAAAGCAATTATCGGGTAACCATCGTTGATCAACACGGCGCTCCCGGCGGCCACTGGAATGATGCCTATTCGTTCGTGCGTTTGCACCAGCCGTCTGCGTATTACGGCGTGAATTCAAAGCCGTTAGGGAAAAACAGCAAAGACTCGTTCGGCATTAATCAAGGCATGTATGAGCGGGCTAGCGCCGCCGAACTGCTCAGTTATTACGAACATGCGATGGCTGGCTTCATCGCCACTGGTCGAGTGCAGTATTTTCCGATGTGCAATTACCTTGGTGATCATCAATTCCAGTCGGTCGTCTCGGGAGCGAAGCATCAAGTCAATGTTGCGCGTAAATTTGTTGACACAACCTACTTAAAAACCTCCGTTCCTTCAACGCATACCCTCAAATATGAAGTTGCTGCTGGCGTTCGAGTTGTGCCTTTGAATGCGTTGCCCAAGCTCAAGGCTGCCCCAGCTGGTTATGTGGTTGTCGGTTCAGGTAAAACCGGAATGGACGCCTGTGTTTGGTTGCTCGAAAGTGGCGTGAACCCCGACAGTATTCATTGGGTGATGCCGCGAGATGCCTGGTATTTAAATCGACTGAACGTACAACCGGGCGAGGAGTTTTTCGAGCAGTCTTATGGCGCGTTTGCATCGCAAGCAGAGGCTGTTGCTCAAGCCGATTCGGTGTCGGATGTGTTCAAACGATTAGAAGCAGCGGGGCAATTATTACGATTTGATGAAAGCATCGAGCCTACGATGTATCACGGCGCGGTTTCCTCAGCGGCTGAACTTGCCGCATTGCGTCGAATTAAAAATATCGTGCGTATGGGCCATATTCAACGGATTGAACCAAACCAAATTACGCTGGCTAATGGAGTTGTGAGAGCAGACCCGAACTGGTTGTATGTTGATTGCTCTGCGAGCGCGATTATTTTGCGTCCAAGCATTCCAGTGTTCTCTGGCAATACGATTACGCCGCAGTTTATTCGCACCGTGCAACCTACTTTCAGTGCCGCATTAACTGCCTATGTCGAAGCGCATTTCGAAAACGAGGTTGAGAAAAACGAAATATGTAACCCTGTTCCGTTGCCCGATAAGCCCATAGACTGGTTAAAGATGATGTTCGTCAATATGGCTAATCAACAGCGTTGGGGGAAAGAAAAAGAAATGAAGAGCTGGATTGCGAAGTCGAGGTTAGATGGGTTTACCGCACTGGCATTATCAGTGAAGCCAGATGATTTACCTAAGCAAGCCATTCTTCAGCGCTTCGGGAAAAACGCCGGGCCTGCGGTGAAAAAACTTTATCAATTTTTAAACATTGAACAAGCTTTATGAAAAATCGTAGTGGCGTGGCCTTTGCGTTGTTGATGGCTTGTTTCTCTGCATTGTGGTCATCTGCCAATGCCCAACAAAATTATCCGAACAAACCGATTACCCTAATTGTCCCATTTGCTGCAGGTGGCGGTACTGACAGTATTGCTAGAAGCCTAGCTAAGACTTTGTCGGAAAAACTAGGCACGCAAGTGATTGTGGACAACAAAGGTGGCGGCGGCGGTAGCATAGGCGCAAACGCCGTGGCCAAAGCCAGGCCAGATGGTTACACCTTGCTTTTAGCGACTTCGACGTTCGCCACTCATGCTGCATCTGCCACAGATTTACCCTATGTCGTCAACACTGACTTCGCGCCCATAGCGTTGTTGGGGAGCGGGCCATTGATGGTTGTGGCCACGAAAGAATTAGGTATTAAAACGATAACGCAGTTGCGGGCCTTGGCCCAAGCACGGCCTGCGAGTTTGGATTTTTGTTCTGCTGGGGTAGGAAGTATTAATCACCTAGCAGGTGAGTTATTTAAGCAAAAAGCTAACGTGAATTTCACCCACGTTCCTTATAAAGGGAGCGCACCAGCAACAGTCGATTTGGTTGCGGGCCGAACGCATGTATTTTTTGCAACTGTGCCAACCATTTTGCCTTTTGTAAAAGACGGTCGGGTTGCGCTTCTTGCGATGACAGGCAGTTCTCGTTCAAGTTTGTATCCCAACATTCCAACGATGAGTGAGGCCGGTGTTCAAGATTTCAATATTTCCACATGGTGGGGCA
>JAYWIG010000228.1:0-42052 GCA_043789035.1 Betaproteobacteria bacterium | reverse complement strand
CCATTGACAGACACCAGCCAAATCAACATCAGAACAACGGCCACTAACCCAACCGATTGCCCCCACAATTGCGGCAAGAGCCGATTTGGGAACAGGCTAATTCGTATCACTTTGCCTCTCGTGCTAGCTCGCCCTTGATCGCCAGTAAATCGACTAGAGAGCGCTCGAATGCTGCAACAATTTCCGGATCAAATCGAGTACCCGAATGATCACGAATATAGTTCACGGCTTTATCAAGTGGCCACGCGTCGCGGTGTGGCCGTTGGCTAATCAGCGCATCGTACACGTCAGCAACTGCAACAATGCGTGCGCATAACGGAATCGCGCTGCCAAATAGTTTCTCCGGATGCCCGGTTCCATCGAATGCTTCATGATGCGAGTGCGCCATACGAGCCGCCTCTTGTAGCAGCGGAGACGAGGAGCTTTGAAGAATTTGATGGCCAATTTCCGAATGTGTTTGAACAACTCGGAACTCTTCGGCTGTCAACCTATCGGTCTTATCCAAAATAGTATCTGGTACGCCAATTTGGCCGATGTCATACACCATCGCCGCTTGGAACATGACCGCACATTCGTCACTAGGAACCCCTACCTCTTGAGCAATTCGCTGCACATAACGGGCAACACGCTCTGAACGTACCTCGCCTCGCCCAGTTCGAAAATTGGCGATACGCGATAGGCAGCTAACTAGGTCAGCCTCCTGCGCACGAAGTTTTGCCATCGTTTGAGAATGCTCAATGGTTAGCTTAGTCGCATTTGTGCCATCTGCATTTAAAGCAGTTGCTAGACGTAATAACGTACGCAATCGAAGGCGGAACTCGACACCATCAACAGGCTTGGTTAGAAAGTCTGTGACGCCAACTTTAAGCGCGTCTTTCAGCAAATCTTTATCTTCAACGGCGGTAACCATAAGCACAAGCGTATTTTTTAGTTTCGGCACTTGATTGAACTTCTCCATCAATTCAAGGCCGTCCATACCTGGCATCATGTAATCGGTTACAACCACTGCTGGAGGATTCTCTAAACAATACTCCAAAGCTTCTTGCGGATCTTCAAAACAAACCGGATCTCCAGTGCCAAGCCCCAACACCAGCTTTTTCAGTAACAGTAGGTTGACTGGGTTATCGTCAACTATCACCACCTGTAAGCGCTCAGGAGCTTTTGCAGCGGCTTGGCCGCTAATGGAAGGATTGGCAGAGATATTTTGCATACGAACGTTCCTAAAACCGAGCTTCCAATGAATTTCGAGAGGTTTTTAAACCCACAAGCTTTCAGGTTACCAAGGGAGTTAGTAAAAAACACTGCGTACGGGTAGTGAGAATACCCAACGGAAGACGTTGCCGGACAAGTGGCCTCATGTGTGCGAAAATTTGTTCATGATTTTGTTTCTTTGTATTGCTGTCGCCATTGCGGCGTTTACCCTCATCGTTTTGGCCTTTGGCATCAAACGTTCTGTTCAATCTCAATCTACCGGTTCGAATGAACGGTTAGCGGTATTTAAAGATCGAAAGCGAGAAATCGAAGCCGACAGGGACGCCAACAGAATTTCCGCTGAGGATGCCAACCAAGCAATCGACGACTTAAGCATGCAACTCGAGCGTGAGGCTGAGGATTTAATAACGAGCAACTCTGCGAACCCGCTGAATCAAACCAAGTTCGGCACTAGTTGGGTTTGGGTAGCGTCGCTGCTGATTTTTGGTGGTGTAATGGGTGCAGCAGCCTACAGTTATTTAGGCGCACCGGAGTTGACCGAACCGAGCTTTCGAGCCGCGTATGAAAGAGCTCAATCGGGCGAAGGTACTCAGAATACTTCTGAAAGTCCCTCAGCCCCTACCGCAGAACAACTTGCCAAGACTATTGAAGATCTTAAAAAATTAGCAGCACAAAAACCTACGGATGCAACAGTCTGGGGCTCTATCGGCAAAGCCTATCGAATGGCTGGTAACCCCGCCGAAGCAGCCACAGCCTATGCAAAAGCGAAAACGCTTGGCCTCAATAGCCCAGACTTCCTCGTTGACTATGCGGAAGCCATTGCCGCATCCAAACAAGGCGACTTTTCAGGCTTGCCGCTAGAAATGCTCACCCAAGCCTTGAAGCAGAGTCCAGACCTACCGAAGGGCATCGCGCTTATGGGCGCAGCCCAATATAGACTGGGTAATTTTGCCCAAGCAAAAATTTATCTTGAGAAAACTTTAGCTGCGCTGCCCCGGGGCTCTGAACAGGCCAAAGCTGTGCAAGGTGCAATTGATCAAATTTTGCAGAACCAACCACGAGCAACAGTGGATGAAAAGAGAGTGTTGTTTACAGCTAGTGTAACCGTCAGCAAAGAAATTTTAGAGACAATAAAATCGGCAAAAATGGAGCAAGCAGCACTATTCATCGCGCTACGCTCGCCTGATAGACCAATGCCGATTGCTGCTAAAAAATTAGATTGGATTAACGTTGCACAAGCTTTACAAAAAGGCGAGAGCATCACAGTTGATTTAGATAAATCAAACTTGCTCGCGGGCGGTGTGTTTGACCAGACACAAGGCCTTCTGGCCGTGGCTCGACTATCACCTCAGGGCAGTGCCACCCGCTCAGCTGGAGACATGAGCGGCACATCCGTTCTGTTTAAGCTGGCGCAAATTAAATCTATCGCCATTCAAATTAACCAAGTTAATCCCTAACGGTGAGTGATTCGTTACAGGTTACCCATGAGCTAATCGCCACCAACTTATGTTTACAAGTTGGCAAACGGCGGCTGATTGATAATGTCAGCTTAGTATGCAGGTCGGGCCAGTGGATTCAGGTGGTTGGCGCAAACGGTATTGGCAAATCAACTTTGCTTAGAATGTTGGTCGGCATCACTGACGCAGATGAAGGAAATATTTTGCTGAATATTCCTGACCAATCTATCGACAAACGAAGCCCGAACATCTTGTACCAAGGCCATTTGCATGGCTTTAAAGATCAATTAACCGTGATCGAAAATTTGCAACTCCAAGTGGCGCTTGATGCCAGTGGCTATCAAATGGACGCGCAAATTGACGCGAGCCTTAGCAATGCAATAGCAGTAGTTGGCTTAACAACGAGAAGCAATTTAGCCTTCGGCAAGCTATCAGCCGGCCAGAAGCGACGATGTATGCTGGCAAGACTGGTGTTTGCTAACCAATTACTTTCGGCGGTAAAGCTCTGCTGGATACTCGATGAACCGCTAACCGCTTTAGATGCTGAAGCCCAACAAATTTTGGGTGCCTTAGTGGCTAAACATTTATCGCTAGGTGGCAGTGCAATACTAGCGACACATCAAGACTTAACCGAACTCGGTTTAACTTTACCCATTACACTGAATTTATCTGAGTTGGCGGCAGGAGCGAGTCAAATCGAGGAAGTTAAGCGATGATCTGGTCATTCAAGCGGGATCTTGCCTTGGCGCTTCGATTGAAATCTGAGCTAATATTAGTCGTGGTGTTTTTTATCTTAGTGACAAGCCTTTTCCCGCTTGGGGTCGGGCCTGAGCCTAAAACGCTGCATGAGATCGCACCGGGAATTGCTTGGGTGGCCGCACTTTTAGCAAATCTACTGGCCTTACCACGCCTTTTCGCGTCCGATTTCGCCGACGGTACCTTGGAACAAATCAGCCTGTCCAAAGAATCTTTAGCTGGGGTTTGCATTGGCAAAGTCCTCGCTCATTGGGTCTGTACAGGGTTGCCAGTTAGCCTTTTGAGTAGCCTTGTGGGACTTCAATTCGGTTTGTCTGTTGCTGACACCCTTGTTTTAATTGCTGGAATGACTGTTGGCACAATCACGCTGGCTTGGTTAGGCGCAATAGGCGCTGCGCTCACGTTAAATAGCAAACACGGCCCGACACTCTTGGCACTTTTAGTTTTACCGCTGACCGTGCCCGTGCTTATTTTTGGTGCAGGCGTAGTAAACAGCTTTCAAGCAGGGTTGGGAGTTGAGGCGTACTTTTCCGCGCTAGGCGCAATGGCACTATTAGCAACTGTGGGTGGGCCGTTAGCTACAGCCGCTGCCGTTAGAATCTCCTTGCAATGACAATAACTAATTCATCCAACAACCCTCAAATGGATACCAGCGCTACGATTAGCCAAAAACGTAGGTTTTTTGCTTGGGCCGCACCGGCGAATTTTTATATTTTAAGTGGCAAACTCATTCCTTGGTTTGCAATAGCGGCTGTACTGCTTTCAATCGCTGGCCTTTATATTGGTTTTATTGTCGCGCCCACGGATTACCAACAGGGTGAGGTGTATCGAATCATTTACATTCACGTCCCAGCCGCTTGGCTAGCGATGGTGACCTACCTTGCAATGGCATTTTGGTGTGCGGTATTCCTTATCTGGAAAACTCGGGTATCTGCCATCATGGCGCAGGCGTTAGCACCGACCGGCGCATTGTTTGCATTCGTCGCCCTTTGGACAGGTGCCTTATGGGGCAGGCCAACTTGGGGTGCATATTGGGTATGGGATGCAAGACTTACTTCCACTCTAATTTTACTTTTTCTCTATCTCGGATTTATCGCGCTGCGATCGTCGATAGACGATGAACGTAAAGCGGATAAGGCTGCAGCGCTATTGGCAATAGTGGGTTCGATTAACGTACCGATTATTTATTTCTCAGTAAAGTGGTGGAACTCACTTCACCAAGGTGCCAGCGTATCGCCTACCATGGCACCAAAAATGGCCCAAACCATGCTCACTGCCATGATGATTATGACCTTTGCTGTGTGGTGTTACACCATTGCGGCATCGCTTTACCGAGCTCGAACTATTCTGTTAGAGCGCGAAGGCGGTAAAAACTGGTTAGCCAAAATTAGCGCAAAATTTTAGACTCCCTTATGACCACCCACCTTCATTTTCTCGTTGCCTCTTACGCCGTATTCGCACTTGCCATCGTGATTGAAATAATCAGCCTTATAGCAAGCAGGCGTAAGGCTCTAAATGCTGTCGAAATGGATAACCAATAACATGAACGAAGCCACCGCCCCACTAAAGGTAAAGCCTAGAACTAAACGCGCAGTCTGGATTGTGATTGGAGTACTGTTGCTTGCGGCGGCTGTTGCGCTGGTGCTTAATGCATTCAACAAAAACCTAGTGTTTTTCTTTACCCCTTCTCAAATCGCTGGGGGTGAAGCGCCGCAAGGCAAACCGTTTCGAATTGGCGGGCTAGTTGAGAACGGCACGTTGGAAAGAAAACCCGATTCTACGACCGTGTTTTTTAAAGTCACAGACAAAGCAAAAATGGTGACAGTCGAATACACTGGCATCTTGCCTGATCTATTTAAAGAAGGTCGCGGCGTAGTCGCTCAAGGGCGTTTGGGTGGCGACGGTATTTTTCGCGCCAGCGAAGTACTGGCTAAACATGACGAAAATTACATGCCGCCAGAAGCAGCAGAGGCTTTGAAAAAGGCTGGCAAACCTGTTGGCGAACCTAGTCAGTTTCAAGTTGCACCATCGGATAAAAAAGGCTATTCGAAACCATGAACCTACTTCCAGAGCTTGGCCATTTTGCCTTATGTTTAGCGTTAGGCTTGGCACTACTTGTAGCGGTCGCGCCTATGATCGGCACTTTTACGTCGGATAGGCAACGAAGCGCAACCTTAATGGCATTAGCACCTGTGGGTACCTTGGCACTTTTCGTTTTAGTTGCATTCAGTTTCACCTGTTTGGCGTTAAGTTTTGCGCAGCATGATTTCTCAGTGGCTCTTGTTGCGCAACACTCTAATACCGATTTGCCTTTGGCTTATCGGTTGGCTGCCACTTGGGGGTCACATGAAGGTTCGATTCTTTTGTGGGTGCTCATGCTGACGGGATGGTCTGCAGCAGTGGTATTTTTTTCGAGCAGCTTAGATTCTGTTTTACGAATCCGCGTACTCAGCGTTCTGGCCTGGCTATCGGTTGGTTTTATTCTTTTCACGCTTTTTACGTCGAATCCATTCTCAAGAATGTTTCCGGCACCACTTGAAGGCAAGGACTTAAACCCTTTACTGCAAGATCCTGGCATGGTGTTTCATCCGCCTCTTCTCTACATGGGCTACGTCGGCTTTGCAGTCGCCTTCGCATTCGCAGTGGCGGGTTTAATAGGTGGGCGCTTCGATGCTGCCTGGGCACGCTGGGCAAGGCCTTGGACCACCGTGGCATGGAGCTTTTTGACTTTAGGAATTTGCTTAGGCTCCTTTTGGGCCTACTATGAATTGGGTTGGGGCGGCTGGTGGTTTTGGGACCCCGTCGAAAACGCATCTTTCATGCCGTGGCTCATCGGAACAGCGCTCATACACTCGTTGGCCGTTACAGAAAAACGCGGGGCATTTCGCAGTTGGACAATTCTTCTTGCGATACTTGCATTTAGCCTAAGCTTGCTCGGTACTTTCTTAGTTCGCTCAGGAGTCATTACTTCGGTACATGCCTTTGCAACCGACCCGACTCGTGGCGTGTTTATCTTAGCTTTCTTGGCGGCGGTTATCGGCGGCTCGCTCACTCTTTTTGCTTTTCGAGCATCAAAAATACAAGGTGGCCCAGTATTCGCGATGTTGTCTCGCGAATCCATGTTGTTGGCCAATAATGTGCTGATGGTGGTTGCTGCTTGCGCGGTTTTACTTGGAACGCTATACCCCTTGGTAATTGATACCTTAGGTGGCGGAAAAATTTCAGTAGGCCCACCCTACTTCGACGCCGTGTTCTACCCATTAATGGCACCCGCCATGTTTTTGATGGGTATTGGCCCGTTAACACGCTGGAAACAAAGCGAGTTACCACCACTTGCGAAGCGATTGAAATGGGCGGCGGCCGTATCAGTGGTCGTTGCGTTACTACTGCCGTTAACCATTACAGGTTTTCAATGGAAAACCAGTCTTGGCCTTATGTTCGGTTTTTGGATCATTACCAGCACTCTCACGGGCTTGATAGGTACACGATTAAAAGCACAACCTGCTCATTTTTGGGGAATGATTTTTGCGCATATCGGCATAGGTCTTTTTGTACTCGGTATCACCTTGGTAAAGAGCTACGAGAACGATATTCAACAAGCTATGACACCTGGGCAGACCGTACAACTGAACGACGAATATGAAGTGAAATTTGTTGGCTTAGAGCAATACAAAGGCCCAAATTTCGACGCCCTTCAAGGTAAGTTCGAACTGGTTAGTAAATCATCAAACAATATTTCAGTATTGCTCCCGCAAAAGCGCGTGTATCGAGCAGGTAGCCAAACAATGACTGAGGCAGCAATTGATCGAAGCTTGGCGCGAGACGTTTACATTTCTATGGGTGAGCCATTGAACGCAAAAGATTTACAAGGCGCTTGGGCTGTCCGTGTGTACTTAAAGCCATTCGTAAATTGGATATGGATTGGCTGCGTATTCATGGGTGTTGGAGGCTTTATTGCAGTAGCGGACAAACGCTACCGCAGGCTAAAAACTGTATCGAGTCAGAGCCCTCATGCGACTGCTTAAATTTTTCTTGCCGCTTGCTTTATTCATCAGCTTAGCGGTGTTCTTAGGATTAGGTCTCAACAAAGATCCGAGAGAAATTCCTTCGCCTTTGATTGGCAAACCTGCGCCAACGTTCAACCTTCCCTCATTAGAAGTTTCAAGCACCAGCGCCCAAGCAAGTGTTCAATGGACACCGGCTGCAATGAGCGGAAAAGTGTGGCTTTTGAATGTATGGGGTTCTTGGTGCTCTGGCTGCCTAACCGAGCATCCTTTGCTGGCGGAAATTGCTAAAGTTGATGCGAACCCCGAGTTAATCGGTATCGCCTGGAAAGACGAGCCTGCGGCTTCGGGTGCATGGCTAAATAAGCATGGCAACCCGTATAAAAAAGTCGTTATCGACAGAGCTGGCAAAGTCGCTATCGACTATGGTGTTTACGGCGCGCCGGAGACCTTTCTCATCGATAAGAAAGGCATCATACGTGCAAAGCATATTGGCCCGCTAACGCTTGAGGCATGGGAAAAACGCCTGAAGCCCTTGGCTGATCAGCTTCAAAAAGAGTCTTGAGCATGGCCAATGCAACTTCAAACGCATCGAGCGACCCAAAAACGCCAGAGTACCAGGCTCGGCTTCGAGCACTCAGCGAAGAACTGCGCTGCTTAGTTTGCCAAAATCAATCGCTGGCAGATTCCAACGCAGACCTAGCCCTTGACCTAAAGCGTGAAGTTGAACGCCTGATGACTGAAGGCAAAACTGATGCGGACATCAAATCATTTCTAGTGCAACGCTACGGCGACTTTGTTCTCTACAAACCCCCTGTACAAAACAACACCCTCTTACTGTGGGGCGGGCCATTTGCGCTTTTGCTGGCAGGGGGTATTGCTTGGCGCCTTGCGCAGCGAAAAAGTAAACTTGCCAGCGAACAAACCACCAGCCAATCGGCTGCTAGAAAACTACTCGATTAGTTCGCGCGCCTGGTAGATTTTCGACACTAAAAAGCCGTCGCATTTCAATCGCTATAATTTTCAATCCCTTTTTACATTTTTGCTATTTTTCAAGGCCCATCTCATGACTTCAAATCGCCGTAGCCAAAACATTACCCAAGGCGTCGCACGTGCGCCCAATCGTTCTATGTACTACGGAATGGGCTATGAAAAAGGAGATTTCACAAAACCTATGATCGGGGTGGCCAATGGACACTCAACGATCACACCTTGTAACTCTGGCCTACAGCCTTTAGCAGATGCCGCCATCGCCGCTATTGAAGCCGCTGGCGGCAATGCCCAAGTATTTGGAACCCCCACTATTTCCGATGGAATGTCGATGGGTACGGAGGGCATGAAATACTCGTTAATTTCACGTGAAGTGATTGCCGATTGCATCGAAACGGCAGTCATGGGCCAGTGGATGGACGGTGTCTTAGTCGTTGGCGGTTGCGACAAAAACATGCCCGGCGGTTTAATGGGTATGCTTCGTGCCAACGTGCCAGCCATTTACGTTTACGGCGGCACGATCAAACCAGGTCGATGGAAAGGCAAAGACTTAAACATTGTTTCCGTTTTTGAAGCAGTTGGCGAATATTCAATGGGCCGTATGTCTGATGAAGACTTCGAAGGCATCGAGCGTAACGCAATCCCAGGTACTGGTTCATGCGGTGGTATGTACACGGCAAATACGATGAGTTCGTCCTTCGAGGCGCTAGGCATAAGCCTGCTAAGTTCATCGACTATGGCTAACCCTGATTCGGAAAAGAGTGATTCCGCTTCTGCTTCTGCCAAAGTACTTATTCAGGCGGTTAAAAACGATCTCAAACCACGCGACATCGTCACACGCAAGTCAATCGAAAACGCAGTGTCATTAATTATGGCTACCGGCGGCTCAACGAATGCTGTCTTGCACTTCTTAGCCATTGCGCATTCGGCCGGCGTGGAATGGACCATCGACGACTTTGAGCGTGTACGGAAAAAAGTACCTGTCATTTGTGATTTGAAGCCCTCAGGCAAGTACCTCGCAACGGATTTACATCAGGCTGGCGGTATCCCTCAAGTCTTAAAAGTGCTATTGAATGCTGGCTTGCTGTTTGGCGATTGCATCACTATTACCGGAAAAACTCTGGCAGAAGAGCTAGCCAATGTGCCAGATGCACCCCGTGCCGATCAAGACGTTATTCGAACCGTCGCTAACCCACTGTACAAAGCAGGCCACTTAGCTATTCTGAAAGGTAACCTTTCGCCCGAAGGTGCGGTTGCGAAAATCACTGGTTTGAAAAATCCGGTAATGACAGGCCCGGCGAGAGTGTTCGACGACGAGCAAACTGCATTAAAAGCCATTATGGACAGCCAAATCAAAGCGGGCGACATCATGGTGCTGCGTTACTTAGGCCCGAAAGGTGCGCCAGGCATGCCTGAAATGCTAGCACCAACCTCGGCACTAATAGGCGCAGGTTTAGGTGAGTCTGTCGGTCTAATTACGGATGGACGTTTCTCGGGTGGCACTTGGGGAATGGTCGTAGGCCACGTAGCACCTGAAGCTTATGCGGGTGGCCCGATCGCATTAGTCAACGAAGGAGACTCAGTGACCATTGATGCACACAAACTGTTATTGCAATTGAATATTTCTGACGCGGAGTTGGCTGCTAGGCAAGCTGCATTTAAAACACCGGCGCCGCGCTACACCACCGGCGTGTTAGCTAAATTTGCGAAGCTAGCATCGACAGCCAGTAAAGGTGCCGTTACCGATTAAACTCTAGCGTTTCACCGAACGAGGGTCTTTTGCAAAGCCTGCGGCAACGCGGACCTTGCGTTCTTTCTCTATTTGCCCATCATCTTTGCGCTTACCTTTACCGAACATCGGCTCGAAAACTTCGAACCACGCAAATGCAATACCGAGTGGCGTGAGTACCCATAGCCACGATATCGTCGCGAATGGGCCGATTTCCATATATTTAAGAATTACTGCTAAAACACCGATCCATACAAAGAACATAGGGCCTCCATTGTTGTAAGCTTATGCTTTGGCAAGAGGCTGCGCACTGCCAAGGCGGTGAGCGGTAGGATTTGCGCATCCAATGGAATTTTCACCCCGTTTGAGTCAACCTTTGCTGATTTATAACGTTGTACTGAATTACAAAATACCTTTTTTCTTTTAGAAAGCATGTTTCATCATGACAAAAAGTTTTAACCACCTACTGGCCGCAACATCACTTGTTGCATTTGGCCTGTTCGGTAGTTCCGTTGCTTTGGCGAATCCTGATCTTGCAAAAGCAAAAAATTGCGCGTCTTGTCACAGTGTAGAAAAAGGTATTCTTGGCCCTTCCTATCAAGCTGTCGCGCAGAAATACGCAAATGATAAAAACGCCGTATCCAAACTCACAGAGAAGGTGATGGCTGGCGGCGTGGGTGTGTGGGGAAAGATCCCGATGCCAGCAAACCCCCAAGTCAGCAAAGACGAGGCTGAAGTATTAGTTAAGTGGATACTGTCCCTGTAGTAAATTTCACCCTCGACTTTATAAGGGCGCATCGGCGCCCTTTTTTGTGTCCGTTGTTTTACTGACACGCGCTTGTTTGTTCGGTTTTGCCTTTTAAAGTTGCAGGCAAGCACGCTCATCCGCCTTACTGGGCCGTCAATCCGTTAAGCCATGCACGCATCAACGGCATCCCCTACATTTACATCACGTGCTCTTCAACCCGGTTCTGAAGCGATCCGAAGTTGTGTAGCACAAGGCCTCCTCTTCCAGCCATGTGAACAAGTTTCCTCCCTGGCTGGTTTGCCCCGGTTCGTCCGGGGCTTTTTTTCGCCTTTTTTCGCAGAAATGAAACAAAAGGGTAGGATTCAAGGTTTCTTCAAGAGGCATTACCTTGGACATCGAATTTTTTGAAATACTGCTGCAGCAAGTGCTCAATGGCTTGGTGCTGGGTAGCGTTTACGCGTTAGTTGCGCTTGGCTACACCATGGTGTACGGCATCCTACAACTCATCAACTTCGCCCATGGGGACGTGCTCATGATTGGGGCTATGGTAGCGGTTGGTACGGTAAGCTTATTACAGGGCACGGGTATTTCTGGGCCGGTACAGCTCATTATCGCTACGTTGGTTGCTGTGCCGGTCTGTGCATTGGTCGCGGTAATTATGGAGCGAGTCGCTTACCGCCCTTTGCGCAATGCTCCCCGCCTAGCACCACTGATTACTGCAATTGGCTTATCGATTGTTATTCAGGCGATCGCGATGATCTTGATCACTGTTTTCGTTGGCAACCCCAAACCAATTTCCTTCCCAGATTTGCTGCCAACAACTCCCCTGCAATTCGGCGGCGCGTTTTTAGCGCCTAAGCAGTTATTAGTGCTTTGTGTTTCGGCCATTACGATGGTCGGCTTGCTTATCCTAGTGAATAAAACAAAGCTCGGGCGTGCCATGCGCGCCACCGCTGAAAACCCTCGTATTGCTGGTTTAATGGGAGTCAATGCAAACCGCGTCATCTCGGCCACCTTTGCAATTGGTGCAGCTCTAGCAGCGGTTGCAGGCGTTCTATGGGGCTTAAATTACAATAAGGTGGAATACACCATGGGCTTCATTCCAGGCTTAAAAGCCTTCACGGCAGCCGTTTTAGGTGGTATCGGCAACTTGCAGGGCGCTGTTGTCGGAGGCCTACTACTGGGAGTGATCGAAAGCTTGGGGGCTGGTTACATTGGCGATATCACTGGCGGCTTCCTAGGTAGCCACTATATTGATATTTTTGCCTTTGTCGTGCTCATTATCGTTCTGATTTTCCGACCTTCCGGAATTATGGGCGAGCGTGTGGCTGATCGCGCTTAACGAAAGAAGAAAATGAAACTAGTTTTTCCTTCTTTTAAAAGCGAACCTGGCAAAGCATATTCAGCAACTGCGGTAATCGCCGTTGTACTCTTGCTTTTGCCTCTTGCTGTTGGGCACTTCGGTGGCAACTTCTGGGTGCGTACTATCGATATGGCATTACTGTATGTGATGTTGGCGTTAGGTCTTAACATTGTGGTCGGTTATGCGGGTTTACTCGACTTAGGCTATGTGGCATTTTATGCCGTCGGTGCTTACATGTATGCATTACTGGCATCGCCACACTTAGCGGAAAACTTCGAATGGATAGCGGCAACGTTTCCAAATGGCTTGCATAGTTCGATTTGGTTAGTTGTACCTTTAGGCGCACTGCTCGCGGCTTTGTTCGGAACGGCCTTGGGCGCACCCACCCTAAAACTTCGTGGTGACTACTTGGCCATTGTTACCTTAGGGTTTGGTGAAATTGTTCGAATTTTCATGAACAACTTGAACTCCCCAATCAACATTACGAATGGCCCACAAGGCATCACCAAAATTGATTCCGTGTCCATTTTCGGAATTGATTTAGGACAAAAAATTCCTCTTGGGCCTTTGCTCATTGATACCACCCAACTTTATTACTACTTATTTTTAGCGCTCTGCATAATCACCATTATCGTCTGTATTCGTTTGCAAAACTCTCGCCTCGGCAGAGCGTGGATGGCGATTCGCGAAGACGAGATTGCCGCTAAAGCAATGGGTATTAATACGCGCAATACCAAGCTCGCAGCGTTTGCGATTGGCGCATCTTTCGGCGGAGTTTCCGGTGCGATGTTCGCCGCCTTTCAAGGCTTTATTTCTCCAGAAAGTTTCGTGCTCAATGAATCTATCGTCATCGTGGCGATGGTGGTTCTTGGCGGCATGGGGCACATACCAGGGGTTATCGTTGGCGCAATTTTGCTTTACGCAATTCCTGAGGTACTACGTTTCGCCGCAAAGCCAGCACAGGAGATTATTTTTGGTACAGAGATCATCACACCGGAGGCGTTGCGTATGTTGTTCTTCGGTTTGTCGATGGTATTAATTATGTTGTGGCGCCCAGCAGGTTTGTGGCCAAAGCCTAAACACGGCGAGCAAGGGAGCCCGACGTGAACCCGATTCTCTCAATTAAGGGCGTGAACAAACGCTTTGGCGGCTTACAAGCACTATCTGACGTTGCGCTCGAAATTCAGCCAGGTCAAATTTACGGTTTAATTGGCCCCAATGGCGCGGGCAAGACAACATTCTTCAATGTCATCACTGGTTTGTACACGCCCGATAGCGGCAGCTTCGTCATCGATGGCGTGCCATATGAGCCTACGGCAGTGCACGAAGTCGCCAAGGCTGGTATTGCTCGGACTTTTCAGAATATTCGTCTTTTCGGTGACATGACCGCCTTAGAAAACGTCATGGTAGGACGACATATTCGAACTAAATCTGGTTTTTTTGGTGCTGTTCTGCGCCTTAAAAGCGAGCGAGCCGAAGAGTTAGCCATTCAACGAAAATCCATGGAATTATTGGAATATGTTGGCATTGCAAGATACGCTAATTACTCCGCTCGAACTTTAAGCTATGGTGACCAGCGTCGCCTTGAAATTGCACGTGCCTTAGCAACTGAACCTAAGCTTTTGGCGTTAGACGAACCAGCTGCAGGCATGAACGCGACGGAAAAACTTACCCTTAGAACGCTGCTGGACAACATTCGTCGCGATGGTAAAACAATTCTCTTAATTGAACACGATGTGAAGCTTGTGATGGGCTTATGTGATCGCATGACAGTGCTAGATTACGGCAAGCAAATCGCTGAAGGCTTACCTGCCGATGTCCGAGCGAATAAGGCCGTCATTGAAGCCTATTTAGGGGCGGCACATGCTTAACGCCATAGCCAATGAAGTTATGCTGCGAATTAGCGATTTAAAAGTTGCCTATGGGGGTATTCACGCCGTCAAAGGTGTCGATATCGAAGTTCGCAAAGGCGAGCTAGTAGCATTGATTGGCGCCAATGGTGCCGGTAAAACCACAACCATGAAAGCCATTACTGGCAATCTGCCCTACCTCGGCACGATTAGCTATCAAGGCAAATCGCTTAAAGGTACAGAAGCTCACGAACTCGTGAGCAATGGCTTGGCGATGGTGCCTGAAGGCCGTGGTGTTTTTGCACGTATGACAATTACTGAAAACCTGATGATGGGTGCGTTTTGCCGAAATGACAAAGCCGACATCTTGATGGATATCGAAAAACATTTCGTCACCTTTCCCCGCTTAAAAGAACGCGCACTGCAGCTAGCTGGGACGATGTCCGGTGGCGAACAGCAAATGCTTGCAATGGCTAGGGCTTTAATGAGCAGACCAAAGCTATTGCTGCTCGATGAACCTTCGATGGGCTTGTCCCCAATCATGGTGGAAAAGATTTTCGAAGTCGTGCGAACAGTCTCCTCGCAAGGTACTACCATGCTGCTCGTCGAACAAAATGCCAAGCTGGCTTTAGAAGCTGCGGATCGCGCCTATGTGATGGACTCAGGCCTCATCAGCATGAGTGGCAACGCCAAGGATATGTTAACTGACCCACGGGTACGCGCTGCCTATCTAGGCGAAGAGGCACAAGCCTAATCGCCTGGCACACTTTAAACTTTTGGTGAGGTTGACGGTGCGGTTTTTGGCGCTGTATCGGCTGCCGTGGTAAACGAATCGGCAAAAAACTCATCGGCAGGTAAAGCACACTTGTCGATGAAATCGCGTTGTGCAGAATCAACGACGATAGGCGCTCCACAAGCATAAACTTGGTAGGCGCTTAAGTCTGAAAAATCTTGTATCACCGCTTGGTGAACAAAGCCTGTTCTACCTTGCCAATGATCTTCTGTCAGTGCGTCTGAGATCACCGGCACATATTTAAAGTGCGGCATTTCGGCGGCCCATTGCACGCATAGCTCGTGCATATACAAATCTTGCGGGCGTCGGCCACCCCAATACAAAGTCATAGGGCGAGTCATCGATTTAAACTGCGATTGCTCAACCAAGGCTTTAATCGGCGCGAAACCTGTGCCACTGGCTAGTAAAACCATGGGCTTATCAGAATCTTCACGTAAAAAGAATGTGCCTAATGGGCCTTCGAATCGAAGAATGTCTTTTTCTTTGATCGCGGGGGTAGTTACACCAAACAAAGGGTCTGTAAACTTGCCGCCAGGTAAATGGCGAACATGCAACTCAACTTGATCGGCCAAGTGTGGTGCACAACCCATAGAGTAGGCGCGACGTGAACCATCGCGAAGCAATAGTTCCACATATTGGCCAGCCATATACTGCAACTTTTCTGCTGCAGGCAGTTGCAACTTCACGATCATCACATCGGGTGCCACTTTTGTTAACGAGGCAACGCGGCAGGGCATTTTCTTTATTGGAATATCGCCTGCGGCTATTACACGCGCTTCAACAATGATGTCTGATTTCAACTTCGCACAGCAAGTAAGAATCATGCCGGCTTCAAGGTCTTTGGGCTGCAATGCGCCGGCCTGATGAGCACCCTGATCGATTTCACCACTGAGGAGCTTACACTTGCAAGAACCACAGGCCCCGTTTTTACAGCCGTAAGGTAAAACTACGCCCTGCTTAATGCCAGCCTCTAAAATAAACTGGTCGGCTTCAACGGTAAACTGCTTACCACTGGGTTGTACGGTAACGCTATAGCTCATATGTGCACATGAAAAGTAAACTAAAAAAACGGCTAACCCATAACGAGTTGCTCCCAACCCGTGATTATCGCTTGAATCAAAAAAATGCTCAGGCAGGTAGGCCTACATTGCTCATTGTTGGCTGCGGAGACGTGGGCTTGCGTTTAGTGAAATGGTTACGAGCTAAACATCCACCTTCTCGGTTAAGAATTTTGGCTACCTACCGGACAGCGGGTAAGGCAGCAGAAATTCGCAACGCAGGCGCCACTCCAATGCTTCTGGATTTGGATAGCCCCAGCTCAGTCAACACAAAGCGCCTTCGCGGCTTGGCGCACTGGATGATCAATCTTTCTCCCCCTCCCAACGATTCTGCTGGCACTGACCCGCGTTCGAAAAGTCTCCTCCAAGCCCTTGACGGCACGCCCAGCCCCCGCTGGGTATACATAAGCACTAGCGGTGTCTATGGTGACTGCCAAGGCGCTTGGGTTGACGAAACAAGACCAGTAGCAGCGAAAAGTGCCCGAGGTGCTAGGCGAGTAGACGGCGAACGAATTCATCGCGCCAAAGGTGCATCTATCCTTAGAGCGCCAGGCATCTATGGACAAGACCGCTTGCCAATTGATAGGCTCAAAGCTGGTACCCCAGCACTACGCGAAGAAGACGATACCTACACAAACCATATTCATGCCTTGGATTTGGCCATTATGAGTTGGCTCGCGATATTTCGAGGTAGTGCCAAACGTGTGTTTAATGCAAGTGACGATTCACAAATGAAAATGGGTGACTATTTTGATGCAGTAGCTACCGCTTTCGATTTACCTAAACCGCCGCGCTTACCACGCGCCGAAGTTGCCAAGGCCGTCTCGCCGATGATGCTTACATTCATGAGCGAATCTCGACGGCTAAAGAACCAGCGCATGAAAAAAGAGCTTCGCATGCGGCTTCGTTATCCAACAGTGGCAAGCACTTTAGCTTCGCGCTGACACTAAACAACCAACGGCCTGCTTTTTAGCATCACTGCACTCCATATATCGTCTGCTCAACTCCATCCGTCGCAAGCCTCATAAAATTCGTTGTGATAATGATCACACTCCAAGTCATAGTTTGTTGTAAAACAAAGACTTAGTCGGCACGGAAAGCATGATTTGTGAACCGGCCGTTTATTCTCTGTCGAATCCCTTTCGTCGATAAGACATAGGCGTAAACAACAGTACCCCTTACTGTTGTCGCTATGAATATTTTGAATTGCAATTCAACTTTTAAGCGCCGCATTCAACAAGGGTTTACGCTCGTTGAACTGATGGTGGCGTTGGCCATTGTCGGCGTACTTGCATCATTAGCCGTTCCAAGTGTTCGAGAGATGATGGTAGGGGCGCAGACTAGCCAAATTTCTAGCGACTTTAGTACCGATATGGCTTTTGCCCGAATTCAATCCATACGCACCCGCCAGGCCGTAGTTGTTTGCCCAAGGGCGACAGACACAACTTGCGGGACGAATTGGTCTAACGGTTGGATCGTTTATCTTGATACCGGAACTCCTTTTGTCATAGATAACAGCGCAAACCAAACGCAGGGTGGCGACATCTTAAGAATTAACGACAGTCTCTCAACGGGCTTCACACTCGTACCGACCGTGACTACCCCAGCAGTTCGATTCTCACCCGTGGGCACGGCTACTTATGCAGTTGATCCTGTAACAGGCGTTGGTATACCTCGGGTAGGCGCTGATGCAGTCTTCAATTTGCGAGGGCCAAGCAGCGCCGTCAAAGGCAGAGACTTCACACTTTCGCTCACTGGGCGAATTTCAACGAAGAGGGCACCGTAATGACTGCGCTAAATCAGCGAGCGTCCGCACAAAACGGCTTCACTCTTTTAGAGGTGCTTATCTCTTTGTTAGTCGTTTCCTTCGGCATGCTCGGCGTTGCAGGCCTGCAGTTGGTAACACTCAAATCAAACTCTTCTTCGCAATATCGCTCTCTCGCAGTTCACTCTGCCCAAGAAATAGGTGAACGAATGCGAGCAAATGACGCTGCATTAAAGACGTCTGTACTAAGAACAGCCTTTTCCGCTTATAACTCACCGGCAAATGCTAAGACCCATGCGAGCCTTACCTCCTTTACTGCTGCATGTAAAACAACGGGCTGCACACCAGCGCAGCAAGCACTCAATGACTTGGCTGAATGGCAACAAGGTATTGCAGCAAGTTTCCCCAACGGTATTGGCATTGTTTGCATCGACTCGGGTTCAATCAATGGCCCCAATGGTTTAGCTGGCGAAGCTGCTTATGACGGCACAGTATTTACCGCAAACTGCGACGGTTTAGGCGAAACCTACGTTGTAAAAATTGCTTGGCTAGACAACCGCACGACCGAGGCCTCAGGCGCAACAAACGCCCGCTCATATCAAACATTCAACACCCCAATAAGTCACGTGGGCCCGTAATGATGAATAAAGACAAAAGAAAGGTCATGCAAAAGGGTTTCTCGCTCGTTGAGTTAATGGTCGCTCTCACGATAGGCTTTGTCGTAATCCTTGGCGTATCAGGCATTTTTGTCAATTCTCGGCAAAATCATTCGGGTCAAGACGAAAGCTCAAAGTTTCAAGAGAACATTCGCCTAGCATCTGAACTAGTCTCAAGAACGCTCAAACTGGCCGGGCACCGAGCACCATCACTAAACTCTAGCTCATCAGGTTCAGCGTCAGTTCCGTTGACGCGGGAATCTACGATAGTACCGGGCATTAGTGGCGTCGAAGGCTCTGCGGTCACGGTCGGCGCACAAGACAGTGTTACGGTGAGATATCAAGGTAACGGCTTAGTTGCCTTGAACGGTGCAGCAGGTGGCATGATCACTGATTGCACTGGAACTTCTATTGGAACCATTCCGGTTGCAGGCGAAATTTATAGCCCCATAAGCTTTAATACATTTTCGGTACAACTGGTTAGCGGTCGACCTTGGTTGGTTTGCGCAACAGGTATTCGCTCCAGCGCGTCGGCAACCGATCCAGCGTCTACGCCTGTCCCGCTTATCCCAGATGTTGAAGCTATAGAAGTAATGTATGGCGTATACGAGTTAGATGACCCTGCGACCGTGTCACGTTACGTTCGACAAAGCGACAACCCACCTGCAGAGAGAATTTCTGCAATTAGAGTCTTTTTATTAATGCGCACAGAAGCTGAAGTAGCTCCGACTGTTGATACTCAAACCTACACTCTCGCCGAAAAAACCTATGGCCCATTTAATGATCGAAGAATTCGTCGGGTCGTAGAAATCTCAGCTGCTCTACGGAACTGGAATCCGTAAATGAAAACATTTCAACAAACCCAAAAGGGCGCAACTCTCATTGTTGCAATTCTCTTTCTATTGGTTGTTACTGTGTTGGGAATTTCGACTTGGCAAATGAGTAGCGGCGAGGAAAGAATGGCAGGTCTTACTCGAGATAGACAACTCGCGTACGAAGCGGCTGAAGCCGCATTACGAGAAGCAGAATACGATATATCTGGCATGTGTGCCCCGAATGTCGCCTGTAATGCGCGAACGCCTGCAATTGATAAGGGCTTAGGCTTTCCGAGTACACCGGCAGACTTTACAACACCTGTTACTTGCCAAGCCGACGGCCTTTGCACCGGTCAAAAAGATGGGGTAGGTCGTAATATTGGAAATGTGCCAATGGCAATTTTGCGTTGTGGCGCTAATGGCCCCAGTACCAACTGCATTAACGGCGAATCTACATGGTTTGGCAGATACACGCGAACCGCAGGAACTCCTTCATCGTACATGCCAGGCGCCCAAGGCCTTACTGCTCAAAACTTGGCCTTTGCACCCAGATACACGATTCAAGCAATCTGTTTGGCTAGAGATTCAGTCGGTAATGCATCATGCAATTCACGCAGCCTTTATTTCATCATCACAGCAATTGGTTTCGGACAGCGCGCAAACACCGAAGTAGTTCTACAAACCTACTTTCAACGCGAATAGAGACGGCTGGGCCATCAAAATAGTCAACACTTAAGTTTCTCAAGTAGCAAAGAAGTTCCCATGAAAAAATCATCAAAACTGTCTAAATCAATCTGCACATTTATTTCAGCGGCGGTGCTTTGGCAACCGTTACTGATCAAGCCGGTTTACGCACAGCCAGCACTCAATGCGGGTCTACTGTCGTTATTTGACAAACCCTACTTATCCGGGGAAGAAGTCCCTCCCTTTGTGATGTTGGCAGTGACGAAAGATCAGCAACTTTTTAAAAAAGCCTACGATGACTTTTCCGATGTCGACGGTGATGGTGTACTCGACACCAATTACAAACATAACATTAACTACTATGGCTATTTCGATTCGTATAAGTGCTACACCTATTCTGCCGGCAATTCACGCTACCAACCTGCTAGCGTCACTACCGACAAATATTGCGCAGCGGGTAGCAGCCAATGGAGTGGGAACTTTCTAAATTGGGCATCCATGACGAGAATGGATGCGTTACGAAAAGTAATGTTCGGTGGGTTACGATCGCCATCCAGAGCATCCGATGGAGGCACGCTTTCCGACGGTGATTCGAGCAGTGTTACGGTGTTAGAAAGAGCTTTTTTACCGCATGATGCTCACTCGTTTACCAAATATTATGCGGAAGATGATTTGCCACGCTTGACCCCGTTTAGCGTGAATACAACACTGATTACAGGGGCTACTCTCGTACCTCAAAGCGTCGGCTCAACGGATCTTCGAATAAATACAATCTCTCGCACTTACAGAGTACCTACGACGACCTCGATTTTCAACGGACTTCTGATCGAGGCGAAATCATCGACTGGAAGCTATGTTCGCGGTACGGTTGGGAATACCAACACGGCAGGTGGTTTTACGACATTTCAATTGCAAGCCATTACCTGTATCAACGCATTTGACGTTACTGACCCAAAGGGCTTAGGCTGCAAAGACACGACCGGTACCACTGGTATCATTCAGCCAATATCAGGTTGGACAATTGATGTTCTTAACAATAAGGGCATCACGATGTGCAACACCACGGATGGCACAGGATCAGGCATCGAAGCAGTCTCTGACACCAATCCTAATTTACCTCGATTGAAGGTCGCCAGAGGCAATCATTCCCTTTGGAATGCCAACGAGAGGTGGCAATGTCGTTGGGCCAACATTGTCAATACGACAAACGGAAATACTTTCTCTCTAAGTGGAGTGCCCGCATCGAGTAACTCCCCGGACTATAGCGTAAGCTTAGGGCCAAACGGTGCAGCTGCTGGCGACTATTTCGTTCGCGTTCAGGCCTGCGTTGATGGCCTACTAGGACTTGAGCGATGCACTCGCTATCCCAATGGCGTGTACAAGCCAACCGGTTTGCTCCAGAAGTATGGCGAACTGGGAAAGATTTACTTCGGATTAGTCTCAGGCAGTTACAAGAAAAACTTATCTGGCGGCGTACTTCGAAAAAATATCGGCCCATTAAGCGATGAGATCAACACCTCCACCGATGGCACCTTCAAAATTCTCGCCAATACAGGTGTAGGGCCTATAGCTTCGCCTGGTGCGCCGACCACCTACAACAATGAGGGCGGATCGATTATTACGACGCTCTCAAAACTTCGTATTGTGGGCTATGAATATTCCAACGGAACTTACATGGGATCGGACAATTGCAGCTACCAGCGGCAAATCAACACCAACGGTGAATGTAAGAGCTGGGGCAATCCGTTGTCTGAAATTTACTTCGAAGCACTGCGATACTTTAGTGGTCAAACGACCCCCTCAAGCGAATATGTTGCCGATGACTCAAGCGTTATTTCTGGGCTAGCAACGGCAAAGTGGCCAACCAATACAAATGCCTTGCTTTCCTCAAAAAACTATTGTGCGCCGCTCAATATGCTCGTTATTAATGGCGCGGTAACCACAAACGAAAATGACAACGATTTGGCAGCAAAATCCCTGACTTTTATGGCAGGAAACCCATCAAATGCGATTAATTTGACGAACAACGTTGGCACCTTATGGGGGTTAACTGGCGGTCAGTATTTTTATGGGAACACACGCTCTGGTGTGAGCGGCTCGGCGGCCAATAACTGCTCCTCTAAAACGCTCAGCGGTCTAGGCGAAGTGCTCGGCATATGCCCAGAAGGCCCGACGACGAATGGTTCTTACTTAATCTCAGGCCTGGCTCATCATGCTCACACCAATCGAATTAGACAGGACATTCCCATCGCTAGACCAGACTCAAGCTTTAAAAAACCGCCCTTTTACTTAAACACCTATGGGGTTTCGCTAAGCGCTGGGTTACCAAGAATACCAATAAAGTTCGCCGGGGAAACCGATCCAAGAGCCTACATTATTCCCTCCTACCAATTGGACCTTGGTTCGGTCAAGATGGGAGGAGCACTTGTCGATATGCGAATTACTCGCTCGTACGCTGATGCAAACTATGCATCCGGCGAAGCAATGGTTGTGTTTGAAGATTCTGAAGCAGGCGGTGACTATGATATGGACGTTTGGGGCATCATCAGATATGAGATGGACAAGACAGCCAATACATTGAAAATCACCACCGACGTTGTTTACCAAGCAACGGGCAATCCTCAAGGTTTTGGTTACGTCGTGAGCGGAACCAATTTAGATGGTCGACACTTCCATTCTGGAATTCTCGGCTTCAACTATACTGACCCAACGCTAGGTATGAACGTGGTCTTTGCCAACGGTACCGTTGTCGCCAACAATGGCGGTTGTAGCAATTGCCAATCCGGAGACGCGCCGACAACCGCCACATATACATTAGCGGCCTCCAGCGTAGGTATATCGAACCGAAACTTAGATGACCCTCTATATTACGCATCATTATTTGGCGGTTTCGATGACACAAACGGCGATAAAAAACCAAACAAAGTGGCTGTAACCTCCCCGTTTACCACCTCAGAATATGACAAGCGAAGCAACTCAACGGGTGTTGATATTCCCGATGGTATTCCAGACAACTACTTTCGCGTGGACAATCCTTTGGGATTGGAGACTGGACTTGAGCGAGCATTCCAAGATATTTCACAACAGTCTTCTTTGTCAGCTCTTGGTGTGCAATCAACTCGTGTGAGCAATGGCACGCAGCTATTTCAATCCAGCTTTAATTCTGGCGATTGGAGTGGATCGCTTTCGGCCTTCGCATTAAAGGCTGACGGTACCGTAGGGTCAAGTTTATGGGAAGCGTCTGGTAAAAACCTAAGCTCTGCGTTGATTCAACCGAATTCTCGAAAGATCATCAGCTACAACGATTCTAGTAAAACGAAAATCGCCTTCCGATGGGATGAGTTGTCGATTGCGCAGAAAACAGCGCTTTCAATGTCTCAAAGCGGTACAAATGATGGGCGAGGAGAAGATAGACTCGCCTACATTCGAGGCGACGCATCTAAAGAAGGCCTGGGCTCCCAACAGTTCCGGCAACGTTTAAATACGAAACTAGGTGACATTGTTTCTGCGTCTCCGATTTTTGTGGGCGCCCCAGCTAGCGGAATTAGTGGCTCAGATTACCTGAGCTACTACAACGCCCGCAAAAATCGCCCTGGCGTTGTATACGTTGGCGCCAATGACGGGATGGTTCATGGGTTTTTGGCCAACAGCACTACCGACAGTAACAATGGCAACGAAATATTTGCCTATGTTCCATCCGTTGTTATTCCAAACCTTTCAAAACTAACTGCCCAAGACTACTCTCATCGCTTTTTTGTCGACGGACAGATGACCCAGCAAGACGCCAAAGTAAACGGCCAGTGGGGAACCTACCTCGCAGGTGGATTAGGCAAAGGTGGTCAAGCGGTATTTTTGCTTGACGTCACTGACCCAAGCAAGTTTTCATCCGAATCGGCAAGTAAAGATGTTTTGAAATGGGAGTTCACGCACAAAGACGATAACGACATGGGCTATGTCTATTCGGAACCCATTATTCGGCTAATGAGTAACAACAAATGGGCTATGATTTTTAGCGCTGGCTACAACGCAACTGAGAACGACGGTAACGTCAATACCTCCGCAACTGCGGGCAGAGGCGCATTGTTTATTGTTTACCTTGATGGCCCCGGCTCTGACGGCGTCTGGGATGCTGGTGTTGATTATGTCAAGCTCCTCTCGGGAGAAGGTACGGCGTCGAATCCGAATGGACTTGGCGGTGTAGCAACTATCGATAATGGCTCAAACGGTCAAGTCAGTTACGTCTATTCAGGTGACTTGTTTGGCAATATGTGGCGCTTCGATGTATCTGGCACATCTTCGGGCTGGAGTGATACAAGTAAACGGCACAAGCTTTTTGCAGCAACTAGTTCGGGCGGACAAAAGCAGTCTATAACCGCACCGCCGCAAATTGTTGCGGGCCCGGCAAACCAAGGGGTAATAGTCATGTTTGGCACAGGCCGATTATTAGAACGCCGTGACGTTGAACAGGGCTCATATGTTCAAAATTCGATGTACGGACTTTGGGACAAACCGGTAGCGACTGATTCATTGACTTTGAGTTCAACACTGATTACCAAGGGCGACCTTATGTTGCAACGTATGATCGCGACCGAGGACAATTCAGCGGTGAGTTCAACCACTGCATCTGTGAAATTCTCACTGCTTTCTGCATATGTTCCTAACTACTCTTCGGTGACTAGAACAAACACTGTTTTTGGCACTACCAATCCAGATGCGACCGCTCCGACCGGGACGACTACGCCACAATTAGGCTGGATGTTTGAGCAACCTGCGGCCGACGGTGAGCGCACAGTTTATGAAGCACAAGTTGCCGGTAGTCTCGCCGTATTTGTCAATATACTTCCAACTGCAGATACCTGCGGAGGCGGTGGATCCGAAGCACAGTACATCCTTGATCTCTATACCGGAGGAAGAAACCCATTTGGCGGCTTTGATAGAGACTCTAATGGTAAGTTGCAAACAAATCTGGCTGGCGGTAAAGACCAATCCAAGTTTGGACTCACAACAACCGGCGACAAGCAATACTTTGCAAGTAGACGAGAATCGACCGGTGGTTTTGGTCAACTTACGGTGATCACCTCCAAGAAAGAGCCAACTTCGACCAATACATCGACTAGCTGTACTAATCGATCTTCAGTGAAATCAATGACGGACAAGAGTATTGCTACTGAAGCGCTTGGCGGTGGTTGCGTCGGTCGACAGGCCTGGAGAGAAGTGCTCTTGGCTCGGTAATGTCAACCCACCTTACAAAGAAAATACTATGAAGAACTCCCAGTTAATCATTACGGCAAAACAAAAGGGGTTTACCCTGATTGAGGTGATGATCGTTGTCTCGATTGTTGGCATTCTTGCAGCCATTGCTTACCCGTCCTACTTTGAGCAAACTCGCAAAGGTAATAGAGTTGAAGGCAAAGCGGCATTAATGCGAGCAAGTCAAAATTTAGAGCGCTTTTTCACGGCACGAGGAAGATACCCTTCAGTCGCTGAGTTTCCGCAAATCTATGGTTTGGCGGCCGGAGCCAACGTGTTTTCAAATCCTGACAATGTTGCATCAGGTAAGTATCAAATTACTTATGCAATCGTTACTGCAGCTCCAGGCGGAGTTGGCGCCCTAGACTATCAGCTTACTGCGCTGGTGCTTAAAGGTACTACACCCACCCTGTCTATCGATCCGCAGTGTGGCAACCTCCTGCTAGATTCCAATGGGAAAAAAGCCGTTTCGACTGGCACCAGTAATCGAGACAAGTGCTGGTAATGAATCCGCGCATTGGTTTTGCATTATTGATTTCAGTCTCGCTACATGCCTTAGCGATAGCAGTGTCAATAGCAATGCCAACAGCAGCAAGCAAAGTTGCGCACTCAAAAAATAGTTCGCCAATAATGGCTATTGAAATAATTAGTACTGCCCCCTCGGTGCCAAACGTGTTGTCACCGCTAGTAGGATTAGGCAGTGATTCCACCGCGAAACTTGACGGCGCGCAGGAAAAAACTCTTCTCACCGAAAAGACCGCCGAAGACTCTATTGAAAAAGCCATAGCCCAGAGTTCGATTGGCGACGCAGCCAACTCCAAAACAAAGGCATTTGAGAGCAGTGCAACCGGGCAGCAAGGAAAAGACCTTGGATTAAAATCCGTGCTGATAAGCGCACTGCAATTCGATCCGGATTTTTACCCACCTGATGGGGGTAAACTGAAAGTTCGCATTCAAATTGACGAGGCAGGAATTCCAAGGTCAGTGACTCGCATTAGTCACAGCCCAAAAAATCTTAACATCGCTTACTTTTTAGAAAGTATTCTTGAAGCGCGCTTCATTCCTGCTGAGAAAGATGGGGTGCTTGTGGCCAACTCAATCGTGGTGGACATCGATTTAAAGTTGGAAGAAAATTTACTCGCTCAGCATTTTCTCAAAAAATAAATCATACAGCTGAGCTGGGCACAGCAAGGCCTTTAGGCAACGGGAACACAGTCGTCTCTTGAATGCCATCTAACGGCTTTACTGTTTTAACACCCAATTCTTTAAGCCTTGCAACCAATTGCTCGACCAGCACTTCTGGCGCAGACGCACCCGCAGTAATCCCTACACGCTTTTTGCCAACCAACCACTGCGGCTTTAACTCAGCAGCAGAACCAATCATGTAAGCTTCGCAATTCATCTTCTCAGCGACTTCTCTTAAGCGGTTGCTATTGGAACTTGTAGGCGATCCAATCACGATCACCAAATCGCACATCGGGGCCATAAACTTCACCGCGTCCTGGCGATTTTGTGTGGCATAGCAAATATCTTGTTTCTTGGGTTGCATGATGCTTGGATAACGGGCCAACAAGGCATTAATAACCAACTGGCAATCATCTACCGACAAGGTTGTTTGGCTCACAAAGGCAAGCTTGTCCGGCTGCTTGACTTGTAACTTAGCCACGTCTTCAACCGTCTCAACCAAATAAATACCGTCATCGACTTGGCCCATAGTGCCTTCAACCTCCGGGTGCCCTGCATGACCGATCATGATCACTTCACGCCCTTCCCTGCGCATTTTGCCAACTTCTACGTGGACCTTGGTGACGAGTGGGCAAGTAGCATCGAAAATACGCAAATTTCTTTTTGATGCTTCGTCCCGAACTTCTAGCGAAACGCCGTGGGCTGAAAAGATCAAGGTGCCATCGTCAGGTACTTCTGAAATCTCATCAACAAACACAGCACCTTTTGTTCGCAAGTCGTTGACTACATGATCGTTATGCACAATTTCATGTCGCACAAAAATCGGTGCCCCGTGCATTTTGAGTGCTCGCTCGACAATCTCAATAGCCCGATCAACCCCAGCACAAAAACCTCTTGGCTGCGCCAACAAAGCTTCGGGAGCGACATCGCTTAAATTTACTTCGGTAGCGAATAAAGACGTCATTGGAAATCTCCTAAATTACAAGACACCAAGCAACTTGACTTCGAAACGAAGTGCTTGGCCTGCTAATGGATGGTTGAAATCAATCAGGGCGTATTGGTCATTTAGCTCTTTTAAGACGCCGGCATACTTTCCACCGTCGGGCCGGGGAAACTCCAGTAAATCACCTATCTCAAAATCTTCCTTAGCTTGGCCATCACTACCGCTCACGCTATTAGTTTCCAGCACAGAGCGCGACAAAGCCTGAATCATCTCTGGGTTTCTCGGACCGAAGGCTTTTTCTGGCGCCAAATCAAAGCTGCGTTCTGCTCCTTCAGGCAATCCAATCAGTAATTGTTCCAACGGCTCAGCCAATTGGCCAATTCCCATTTGCAAGGTCGCAGGCCTAGTATCGAACGTGCTCATCACATCGGTGCCATCAAGCAAGGCAAGACGATAATGCAAGGTAAGGTGTGAGGAAGGCGTTACAACAAGGGTTGGGCTACTGGAGCTATCAGTCATCTGGCGGTGGTCACTAACTAAACGTAAATGAAAGGAATCTATTTTGAAACTAAACAGTGATATCGCTGCAATGCTAGATTTTAGGCCAGCCAGCAATGCACCTACTAACTACAGCATTAAAGATTGGCCTGCGGAGCAACGACCAAGGGAAAAACTACTCAAACATGGGGTGCAGAGTTTAAACGACGCTGAGCTTTTAGCGGTATTTCTACGTACAGGCATCGCCGGAAGAAACGCCCTTACCCTTGGTACCGATTTGCTGCAACGCTTCGGCAACCTGCACGGCATAGTAAATGCCACTAAAGAAGATTTCTGTAAATCAAAGGGGCTTGGCCTTGCAAAATGGGCCAACTTAGCGGCAGCAGCTGAAATTACCCGTCGCTCACTTCAAAACGAGTTGCAAGAGCGGTCGGCTTTTCGGTCACCAGCCATGGTAAAAGACTATCTTTGCCTTTGGTTCTCAAATCGCCCCTTTGAGGCTTTCGTAGCTCTTTTCTTGGACGCCCAGCACCGTTTGATCGATTCCAAAGAGCTTTTTCGAGGCACTGTGAACCAAACTGCTGTTTATCCTAGGGAAGTCGTCAAAGTGGCTTTGGAGATGAATGCAGCTGCTGTGGTTGTGTCGCATAATCACCCTTCTGGCTCTCTTGAGCCGAGCAATTCGGACCATTTGCTGACAAAAGGCATCAAAGAGGCCCTAAGCACGGTAGACATCCGGCTTTTGGATCATCTGATCGTCGGCGGCAACAAAACCCTGTCTTTCGCCGAAAAAGGTCTGCTATAATCGTAGGCTTTGCAACATATTCATTTGGTCAGCTTCGATCCGCTGACTGAATTTTCCGGAGAAAACCCATGGCTAAAGTATGCCAAGTAACAGGCAAGGCACCGATGGTTGGCAACAACGTATCGCACGCTAATAACAGAACAAAACGTCGCTTTTTGCCAAACCTGCAATCACGTCGCTTCTGGGTTGAAGCCGAAAATCGTTGGGTACGCTTGCGTTTGACCAGCGCCGGTCTGCGCCTGATCGACAAAAACGGCATTGATACTGTCTTAGCCAGCATTCGTGCTCGCGGCATTTCTGTTTAAAACCCGCGGTTTAATATACCACTCATTTAGGAGCCATCATGCGTGAAAAGATTAAGCTTGAATCAACCGCTGGCACAGGCCACTTTTACACAACGACGAAGAACAAGCGTACCAAGCCAGAAAAAATGGAAATCAAAAAGTTTGATCCAGTGGCTCGCAAGCATGTTGCGTACAAAGAAACAAAGATCAAGTAATTTACATTACTTTGTTCGTTAAAAAGAGTGCCTCGGTACTCTTTTTTTACGTCCAGTTTCTCTTACTAGTCGGCTTTAGCGCCCGAATATCGAATCGGCGCAGCCCTTGATGCCAGCTCATTGCGAATGTGGCGTCGAAATTCCACCGGGCCTGCGGCAACTAAATCATGGCCTTTAGCGTCGATCTCTCTAGCCCGAAACTCTGGTTCTTGCAAAATCGTCGTCACGTCACGCTGCGCTTTCGCAATTGCTGTTGCAGCCATTGTCGACGTACCAAACAAACCTACCCATACATTCGCGTCTATCTCTGCAAACCCTAATTCAGCAACCGTCGGCACATCAGGGAATGCTGGTGAACGAGTTTTACCGCCATAGGCTAGCGCCTTAATCCGTTTACTCGCGATGTGCGGTCTTGCACTTGGAATGCCAGACCATGTCAGAGGAACCTCACCACCAACCACTGCCGCTATAGCTTGCGGTATACCTCGATACGGAATGTGCAGTATGTAAATCCCCGCCTTTTGCTTTAGCGTTTCCATCGCAAGCTGAGGTTGGCTGCCAGCTCCATAAGACGCATATGAGAGAGAAGCCGGTTTGTTTTTTGCCAAACTAATCAATTCGGGCAGACTATTCGCAGGCAGTGCCGAGTTTGCGACTAATAATTGGCTAAACGAAACCAACTGAACTATAGGCGCAAAGTCCTTATCAAGCTCATAAGGAAGCTTGCTATACAAAAGAGGGTTGATCGTGAAGGTAGCATCGGTGGTGAATAACAAGGTGTGGCCATCATTCGATCTCGCGACCGCTTCAGTACCAATCAGTGTGTTCGCACCGGGCTTGTTATCGACTGTTACAGATTGCTGCCATTGCTGTTGCAATTTCTGTGCAAGGGCTCGAGCAAAGAGATCAACTCCTCCCCCGGGAGGATAGGGAACGACAAGTTTTACCGCACGAGTGGGCCATTCTTGAGCAACCACTAAAGTGCTAGAGCTGCACAGCGCCATAGTGACCAACACCCTAAACAGGGCAACTACAACCATTTTCATAAGCGAGCACTTTCTTAAGGGACTTCGTAGGATACTATTTATTAAACTTCATCCAACCACATGCTGCACATACCCCCACTTCCAGAGATACGCTATGCGCGTATTCAACCCTCCGCAAGGTTTCGATACGACGGCGATAGATTTTCATACCTCGAAGCGAAGCCAGAAAACCCCGAAGCACCCGTCGTTTTGATGCTTCACGGCATAGGTGCGCATGCTGCGTATTTCCGATTTCAACTTGCAGCCTTAAGCCAACACTTTCGAGTTATCGCTTGGAATGCACCCGGCTACGGCTTGAGCGATGTGATGAAAACCAATACGCCTACCGATAGAGACTACGCGATAGCTGTCGCCGATTTCGCCGACAGCCTAGGCCTTTCGAGCTTTTCTCTCACCGGTAATTCATTTGGCTCGGCAGTTGCTCAAAGCTTTGCTATCCATTTTCCAGAACGATTACACTGTTTATTACTCAGCGGTACCGGTGTGGGACAAATAGCGATTAGCGCGGAGCGCAAACGCTCATTCGAACAACGATTAAAGGATCTAGAAAAAGGTGGCTACCAATATGCCGACGGTGGTGTAGACCGCCTAGTCGCGGCAAATACGCCAGACCCAGTTAAAGAATTAATGATTGATGTCTCCAGAGGTTTATTTCCAGCAGGGTTAGAACGGGCCGTGGCATTTCGATTATCAAACTTCTTTAGCCCAAGTCACTCAGATAAGTTAACCATGCCGATATTGCTGATTCAAGGCAGCGAAGACAAAACCAACCCTCGTGAAGAAAACGCTGATCTACTTAAAGCCGCAATACCGCAATGTGAGTTCGAAGAATGGCAGGGTATTGGCCATCTACCAGAAATAGAAGCCAGCGAACGTTTTAACTCGACGCTTAAAGCTTTTGTTGAACGACATTCCCGATCGACCACAAAATGACACCTGACTCAAACAAAGTTGCAGCGACAAAAGTATGGTTAGACTTTGATCAAGAGGCTCTTGATCGTGCCTACAACCAAAGTCACTACGCGTCGAACATGCAAGAAGTATTAGCAAGCTACGCAAGCCATAGTGAAATATATCGAACAAAAAATGGCTTGCCGCAGCGACATAAATACGGTGTTTCCAAAAAAGAAGAGCTCGATTTCTACCCATGTAGAAGCCCCAACGCTGCCTCACAAATTTTTATTCATGGCGGCGCTTGGCGCGGGGGCCTAGCTAAAAACTACGGCTTTTTAGCCGAGCTTTTTTGCAGTGCCGGGATCAATCTTTTAATTCCCGATTTCGATACAGTGGAAGACGCTCAAAACGGCTTGCAAACAATGGTCGACCAAGTAAAAAGAGCCGTGCAGTGGGCCTATACAAACGCCAATACATTAAACATCGACCCAAATAACCTTCACCTCTTTGGGCACTCCTCCGGTGCCCACCTTGTAGCCTGCGCTTTGACCACCGATTGGCATAAAAACTATCAGTTACCCTCCAATGTAATTCGAAGCGCAACCTGCACCAGCGGCATCTACGACTTAAAACCCGTCCGCCTATCTTCCCGCAATGGTTATCTAAACCTCAACGACGACATCGAACAAGCCCTAAGCCCAGAACGCACAGCACAAAAGATCGCCGTGCCGCTAATAGTCGCCCACGGCACAAAAGAATCCCCCGAATTCATCCGCCAAGCACAATCTTTTGCCGGGGCCGTTAACGCCCATCGCCACCAAAGCGAAGCTGCACAACTTCTAAGCCTAGAAGGCCAAAATCATTTTGAGGTTTTGGAGCAGGTAACCCAACCGAAAAACACGCTAGGAGCGGCGCTATTAAAGCAGCTGCGACGGTTTGGTTGATAAACCACCGCTCGTTGATAGCTGAACAGGTTGGTGTGGGTGGTGTAGCGAAGTATAAGGGGGAGAAGCGGCGAGAGCCGATTCGGAGGACATGAGCGAAACCACCCATGCCTACCTGGTCGGCGTTAAAACAGCGGTTACGCCGTAGGAGCGTATCTCCGCATCCTAACCGCCAAATCCTGCAATGCCCGCATGCCACTAGCCTCAGCCCGAGCACACCACTCCTGCAAATGCTGCACAAGCTGCTCTTTTGAAAGGCTAGAACGCTCCCAAATCTTCGAAAGCTCCAAACGCATTTCAATCATCGTCTTGAGCTTAGCACTGGCGCTATAAATCTCATCGAGCTTGGCATGGTTCTGCGCAGACCATTTGGCTGTATCCAATGTCATCCAACGACGAGCAGCTTCTACGGTTGCACCTTCTGGTCGGCTGGCTGCCGACAAGCGCTTAACTTCTTCTTTACAAATTTCGCGAAGCGATTTTGCGTAGGTCGACATCACGTCATACCGATAAGCAATCACAGACTGTAGTGTCTGCGCATCAATTGTTCCTTTGTCGACGGTCAGCTTTGGCACAGGCGCAAGCTTACGCACTGTTGCCAACTTCATGTAAGACATCAGCTTGATGTACAACCAGCCTGCATCGAACTCATACCACTTGCTCGAAAACTTTGCCGAGCTTGCGTAAGCATGATGGTTGTTATGCAGCTCTTCTCCACCAATCAGAATACCCCACGGCACAATATTCGTACTAGCGTCGTCTACGTCGGAATTGCGATAACCAAAGGCGTGGCCTATGCCATTAATAACGCCTGCGGCTAACACAGGAATCCACATCATTTGCACGGCAAATACCGTCAAGCCGAGAGCACCAAACAATAGGAAATTGATGGCTAAGGTAACGTATACGCCCGCAATTGAATGTTTCGTGTAAACATTGCGCTCCATCCAATCATCCGGCGCACCGTGACCGTACTTATCAGATGTTTCTTGGTTAGCAGCTTCAGACCGATAAAGCTCAGCTCCCTGTAACAGCACTTTCTTTAGGCCGAATACTTTGGGGCTATGTGGGTCACCTTCGTTTTCGCACTTAGCATGATGCTTGCGGTGGATTGCCGACCACTGACGAGTCACCATCCCTGTAGTCAACCACAACCATGCACGGAAGAAATGAGCCACCACAGGATGAAGATCAACAGCCCGATGGGCTTGGCAGCGATGCAAATAAATCGTCACCGCAGCAATGGTGATGTGTGTCGCGCCCAAGGTGTAAAGTAAAACCTGCCACCAAGTGAAATCTAATAAGCCAGTATCGGCAAAACTAAGAACATTTAAGAGAACCTGCTTGGTAGTTGGACCTAAACCACCAAAAAGAGCATCGAACATATATTTCCTGCGGGCTAGACGCCCAAAATTGTTTTCAAACTATCACCGCCGTATTTTACCGGAGCATGCACAAATTTGGCAGATCGCCCTTCAAACTAAGCGGTTCTCACAAGACGAGCGGCATAAAACCCGTCAGTTCCCGAAATATGGGGTAAAAGCACCATATCTTCAACTTCTCGCTTCCATTTGCCGTCTTCTGCAAGCAACTTTTCAACCTGATCTTGGTTTTCTGAACGTAAGAGACTGCAAGTTGCATAAATTAACGCGCCTCCTGGTCGAACCAGTTGACTCGCAGCTTTCAGAATTGACGCCTGTTGAACATTCAGGTTGGCGAGGTTTTCTTCGTCGAAACGCCACTTTAAATCCGGGTTTCTACGCAAAGTGCCTGTACCGCTACACGGCGCGTCGACTAAAACCGCATGGGCACGTCCGGCCAACTTAGCGAGTTTTGCGTCATGTTCGGAGCTCATTCCAAAAGGCTGCACATTGCTTGCTCCAGATCGTGCAAGCCTAGGCTTTAAGCGTTGTAAACGTGCCAAAGAGATGTCGCAAGCATAAATTTGGCCGCTATTTCGCATGGCGGCTGCGATGGCCAAGGTTTTACCGCCAGCGCCCGCACAAAAATCAATCACAGTCTGGCCACGCTTGGCACCCACCAGCGCGGCAATCATTTGGCTGCCTAAATCTTGAACTTCGATCCACCCCTTTTCAAAACCCGCTGTTTTCTCAAGCGCAGGCTTGCCTTCCAGTCGAAAAGCCTCAATCGCAGAAAACCACTTTGCATCAACCGCACAGGCCGGAGGCTCGATTTTCACGTATTTCAGGTAGGCGCCATCCATCATCTCAGCAACTTCTTTAGCGCTTGCCTTAAGTAGATTCACCCGCAAATCGAGAGGCGCAGGCATCAGTAGCGCCGCAGCAATGCCGTGAACTTGGTCGCCATGGTCTTTAGCGAGTTTCTGCCACAACCAATCCGGCAAGCTGTATTTCACGGCTTTCGACGCCTTTTCATCAATACCTTCAACACTTAATCGCCCTTCACCACGAGTGCCGTGTAAAGCATCTATCAATGCAAAGCAGTCTCTACCTTGAAGCCCCTGGTCTTTCGTCCCCATTTGCCAGCAATAATTACGAAAATGCCTCAAAGCATCGAAAACAGCTTCGGCAATAAACGCGCGATCACGCCGACCAAGCGCCGGGTGGGCCTTAAAGTAGCGTCGAATCAAGTTGTCTGCTGGCTCTTCGAAACTAATTGCCCCGTACAGCGCATCGGCGGCCGCTCGGACTAAATTCGGATGTGCAGCTGACGCTTCTTTTAGCACCGGATGTGGAGTGGCTGGAATGATTTTCGACATCTATATCAATCGTAAAGTTGCCAAGCAGGCAGCGGTTTTAGCAGCTGGCTTGGTGTTTGGTCCTGTGAAATCAAACCTAACACGGCTTGACGGTAAATCTGATGCTCGATGCGTTGCACCCGTTCTTGTAAGCTTTCTTTTGTATCGCTCGCCATAACTCTAAGTGCACCTTGAACAATCGGCGCACCCGCGTCTAGCTCATTACTCACCCAGTGCACCGTAGCACCATGAAGCTTAACTCCAGCATCAAGCGCTCGTTGATGCGTATTTAAACCCGTGAAAGCAGGCAACAGCGATGGATGAATATTCACTAATTTTCCCGCAAAGGCGTCTACAAAATCGCCACGCACTACTCTCATAAAACCCGCTAAAAACACCCAGTCGGGTCGCATTGCTCGAACTGCTCCCAGTAAAGCGTCGTCAAACATATCCCTTGATGCGTAGCTCCGGTGATCCACTACCAGTGTTTTGATACCTGTTTTCCCCGCCCAGCCGATACCAGCCGAATCAGGCCTGTTACTAATAACGGCATCAACAGAGCAATGAATTTCGGCTAAAGCAGCCACGATGGCCTTCATATTGCTACCGGTGCCCGAAATGAGAATAACAACTCTAGGTTGCGGGAAAGCCAAAACAATCTTCCTTGAAACGAGTAAACATACTGGAACTTCACAAAACCCAGCAAAGCCTATTATTGTATCGGGCGCGGCTACAATGGAAAGTTATTCAACATCATGCAAGTTTTTAGGAATCACCCCCCTCCCGCCAGCCGCTCTCCATGTGTACTCACCATCGGTAATTTCGATGGCGTCCATCTGGGGCATCAGGCCGTGCTCGCGAGCTTGAAAAAAATCGGAAAAGCGTTGCAATTGCCTGTCGCACTAATGACATTCGACCCTCATCCTAGAGAGTATTTCGCTCAGTTAGCGCCGAACAATGCCAAGGCTCAAGCGCCCTCTCGCATCCAATCATTGCGTGATAAAGCCTGCGCTTTACAACAATACGGCGTAGATCAACTCATAGTGGCTCACTTTAATAAGCGTTTATCGTCAATGCAAGCTGAGGACTTCGTTGAGAAGTATTTGGTTCAAACCTTGCAAGTAAAGCATCTTTTCGTGGGCGACGATTTCCAGTTTGGCGCGGGCAGGCGAGGCAATTTCGAGATGCTCACCTCTATGGGCAAGTCTCTTGGTTTTTCAGTTGAGCGTATGCCAACTGTGATGCACTCCGGGGAAAGAGTTTCTAGCTCCTACGTTCGTAAAGCCTTGGCTGCCGGTGAATTCGAATTAGTTGAAAAGCTGCTAGGGCGGCCCTACACAATGTCCGGCAAAGTTATTCACGGCAGAAAACTTGGGCGAACACTCGGTTTTCCAACCTTGAACATGCTAGTGCCTGGCTCGTCAATTTCGAGCGGCGCGAAATCCTTACTCCATGGCATCTATGCGGTACGAGTTTATCACTTGGGTGTGAACTCAAAGGTCACCTTCGACGGTGTAGCGAGCTTAGGAACTCGGCCTGCCGTCGAACAACATGGCCGCTATCTACTCGAAACCCATGTGTTCAATTTTGACGGCAACGCCTACGGCAAAACCTTGGCGGTGGAATTTGTAGCCAAGCTTCGCGAGGAAGCAAACTATGATTCGCTCGAAGCACTGACAACACAGATCAATATCGATGCTCAACAAGCCAAAGATATCTTGTCAAGCAATAAAACCGCCTTAGCACCCTAGAACCCTAGCGCCCTAATTATTTTATTTTTACCATTGAAGTGATTCAATCATGTCTCGTGACTCTTACCGTACTACTCTTAACCTACCAGATACGCCTTTCCCCATGCGTGGCGATTTACCTAAGCGTGAACCCGCCTGGGCCCAAAGCTGGGTAGACAAAGGGATTTATAAGCGGCTAAGAGCAATTTCGAAAAAGCGCAAGCCTTGGGTATTACATGATGGCCCACCTTATGCCAACGGTGATATTCACTTGGGCCATGCGGTTAACAAGATTCTCAAAGATATGATTGTGAAGTCCAAGCAAATGGCCGGCTTCGACGCGCGCTACGTACCGGGTTGGGATTGCCACGGTATGCCGATTGAAATTCAAATCGAAAAAACATTTGGTCGCGGCTTGCCAACGGCTGAGGTGCATCAAAAATCTCGCGCCTATGCGCAAGCGCAAATTGAGAGCCAGAAAAAAGATTTCGTCCGCTTAGGCGTACTCGGTGAGTGGGACAACCCCTATTTGACAATGGCACCGGGCAATGAAGCCGATGAGCTTCGCGCCTTAGGAAAAATCCTCGAAAAGGGTTTCGTCTATCGTGGCTTAAAGCCTGTGAATTGGTGCTTTGATTGTGGCTCTGCTTTGGCAGAAGCCGAAGTTGAGTATGCAGACAAAACCGATTACGCAATCGACGTTGTATTTCCGTTTTCAACGGAAGACAGCGGAAAAATCGCCACTGCATTTGGTTTGAAAGCATTGCCAGTTGAGCGTGGCTTTGCGGTGATCTGGACAACAACCCCGTGGACAATCCCCGCTAACCAAGCCATAAACATTCATCCTGAGTTTGACTATGCATTAGTTCAAACCGTGTGGAAAGATTTACCTACGCTGTTGATCCTCGCGCAAGAACGCGTTGCCGCTTGTTTAGAGCAGTACAAACTCGAAGGTACCGTGATCGGCACTTGCAAAGGCGCAGCGCTTGATCTCGTACGCTTTCGTCATCCGTTCTACGATAGGTTCTCGCCTGTTTACTTAGGCGAGTACGTGACGTTAGAAAGCGGCACTGGGTTGGTTCATTCATCTCCAGCTTACGGCGTAGAAGACTTCCAATCATGCAAACGCAATGGCATGAACGACGCAGAAATCTTGCAACCCGTTATGGGTAACGGTGTCTATGCGAGCACTGAGCCACGTTTTGCTGGTCTGAAAATTTGGGATGCTAATAAACAAATTGCCCAACTCATTGATGATTCAGGCTGCCTGCTTCGAAGCGTGCGCTATGTGCATAGCTACATGCATTGCTGGCGTCATAAAACACCCATTATTTATCGTGCCTCGAACCAATGGTTTGCCAGTATGGACAAGCCAGTCAATGGTGCCAGCCTGCGTGAAACCGCTCTTGCTGGTATTGAAGCTACTCAGTTTTTTCCAGCATGGGGTAAAGCACGTTTGCACGGCATGATTGCCAATCGTCCGGATTGGACCTTATCTCGGCAGCGCCAATGGGGCGTGCCTATGGCATTCTTCATTCACAAGGAAACTGGTGCATTACACCCACGTACACCAGAGCTATTAGAAGCAGTCGCCAAGCTCATCGAAAAAGACGGTATCGAAGCGTGGCAGCATGTCGACCCGAAAGATTTACTCGGCGATGATGCAGCGCATTATGAAAAGAACCGCGACACATTAGACGTGTGGTTCGATTCCGGCTCGACTCATGAAACTGTATTGCGCCGCTCGCACGCCGAGCAATCTCACTTTCCTGCTGATTTGTATTTAGAGGGTAGCGACCAGCACAGAGGTTGGTTCCATTCGTCCCTGCTCAGCTCATCAATGATGAACGGTGTGCCGCCGTATAAGGCCTTGCTTACCCACGGCTTTACTGTCGATGGCCAAGGCAAGAAAATGAGTAAATCACTAGGTAACACCCTAGCACCACAGAAGATTTCCGATTCGCTTGGTGCAGAGATCTTGCGCTTGTGGGTTGCGTCAACCGATTACTCAGGCGAGCTTTCAATTTCGGACGAGATCTTAAAACGGGTTGTTGAAGCCTATCGTCGTATTCGAAATACGCTGCGCTTTGTGCTCTCAAACGTGTCAGACTTCGATTCAAGCAAACTCATCGCATCGGATGATTTAATCGAGATGGACCGTTATGTCTTGGCATTAACGCATCAATGGCAAAAGAGTATTGAAGCCGACTTAGAGAAATTCGAGTTTCACCCAGTAGTGGCCAAGATTCAAAACTTCTGCTCAGAAGATCTGGGTGCGTTCTACTTGGACATCCTCAAAGATCGTCTCTATACAACGGCACCTAACTCTCATGCCAGACGTAGTGCGCAAACAGCCCTCTTCCATATTGGGCAAGCATTGCTACGTGTGATGGCACCAATTTTGTCATTCACTGCTGAAGAAGCTTGGGCGTTTTTCGATCCGAAACGTTGCGCAGCCGATGGCGAAACTATCTTCACGCAAACCTTCTATGAAATGCCTTTAAGCAAAGATGCTGATGCACTATTGAGCAAATGGGCAACTGTACGCGAAGCACGTGCAGTTGCATTGAAGGAGCTAGAAACCTTGCGAAGCGCTGGCAGCATCGGGTCATCCTTGCAAGGGGAAGTGGCGATTAGTGCTAGTGGAGTGATGTTCGATATTCTGCAATCCTTAGGTGCAGATTTAAAGTTTGTCACTATCACTTCTGCAGCGACGCTCAGCAAACATACAGATGAAGGCATCGCAGTGGCGGTTAAACCATCAGCCAACCAAAAATGTGATCGCTGCTGGCATTACTGCAACGATATCGGTAAAAATTCCGAACATCCAACCATTTGTGGTCGCTGCATTGATAACCTCGCTGGCAAAGAAGAACCAAGGCTTTTCGCATAATTTTTAAATTCAAACATGGCTAAATCTAAAAACTCACTCGCCCCTTGGTTACTCCTCGCCGCCTTGGTGGCGATTATCGATCAGCTCACCAAACTGTTAGTCCTCAAACGCTTTAAGTTTGGTGAACGCTTAAATGTGATCGACAACTTTTTCGACCTAACCTTGGTGTTTAACAAGGGCGCCGCCTTTAGCTTTTTGGCCAATGCGGGCGGTTGGCAAAAATGGTTTTTCATAGCGGTTGCCATTATTGCCATTATCTTTTTGCTCTACTTGTTAGCTAAGCACGGTGGCCAAACTTTGTTTGCGTTTGGCGTGGCTATGATTTTAGGTGGCGCCATTGGTAACGTCATTGATCGCATTGCGCACGGCCAAGTGACAGACTTCCTTTTGTTTTACTGGCAAACCTATTACTTTCCCGCTTTCAATGTGGCTGATTCGGCGATTACTTTAGGCGCGGGTTGCCTCATCTTCGATGAACTACGCAGAGTGATTAAGTCACGATGAATGCAAACGTGAGCAAAACATGAAGAACAAAAAAATAGTTCTTGGTATTACTGGCGGTGTCGCGGCCTTCAAGGCTTGTTATCTGGCGCGCGAGCTTATGCGCCGAGGGGCCAGCGTGCATGTCGTTATGACGGAAGCAGCGACTCACTTCATTACGCCAGTCACCTTTGCAGCACTCACTGGCAACCCAGTTTTCACAAACCAGTGGGATAACCGAATTGATAACAATATGGCGCATATCGAACTATCGCGGGATGCCCACGCGATTGTGATTGCACCGGCATCGGCTGATTTCATTGCGAAGCTAGTACAAGGCCGTGCCGACGATTTACTATCGACGTTATGTGTTGCCCGCAACCGCGAAACCACACCCCTGATGGTTGCGCCAGCAATGAACCGCGAGATGTGGAGTAACCCAGCAACCCAGCGCAATGTGGCCCAAGCGCGCGCGGATGGCATCGTGTTTGCAGGCCCTGGCAATGGCGACCAAGCTTGTGGTGAAACCGGGGACGGTCGAATGCTAGAGGCTGAAGAAATTGCCGAACATGTTGAAGCCTTGCTAACTGAAAAATCCATGCTTGGCCTGAAGGTGCTTCTCACCGCTGGCCCTACTTTCGAACCAATAGACCCCGTACGCGGCATTACGAACTTGTCATCCGGTAAACAAGGTTTTGCGATTGCCAAAGCCTGCTGGTTAGCGGGTGCTGAGGTCACTTTGGTCGCTGGCCCAAGCGCATTGCCAAATCCAACAGGCATGCGCACCATTCGCGTCCAAACAGCCCAGCAGATGCATGATGCGGTAATGTTAGAGGCTGCTCAGAAACCCGACGTGTTTATCGCCGTTGCCGCCGTCGCCGATTGGCGGGTAGCCAACTCCAGTTCATCAAAGCTCAAGAAAACTGGCAACAACGATTTACCAAAATTAGAATTCGCAACGAACCCAGACATTCTCGCTTCTGTGGCCCACCTACCTAACCCACCTTATTGCGTTGGCTTTGCTGCAGAAAGCGAAGACCTTTTAGCCAATGGCCAAGCCAAGCGCTTGCGTAAAGGTGTACCGCTATTGGTTGCAAACATCGGCCATGCAACCTTCGGGCACGACGAGAACGAACTTTTACTCATAGACACAGAAGGCCATACACAATTAAAACGAGCTTCTAAAGCTGAGCTCGCCTCACAACTCGTTCAAGAAATCGCTAAGAGACTATCGGATGAAAGTTAGCCATGAAAGTTGATGTCAAAATTCTCGATGCACGCATGCGCGAGCAACTGCCCACCTATGCAACACTAGGTAGTGCCGGATTAGATTTAAGAGCGTGCATTGACTCACCGTTAGAAATGCAATCAGGCGACACCTTTCTGATGCCAACCGGTTTAGCGGTGCACGTTGCCGACCCTGGCTATTGCGCACTTGTGCTACCTCGATCTGGCATGGGTTTTAAGAACGGTATCGTACTTGCCAACCTTGTCGGATTGATCGATTCCGATTACCAAGGCCAACTCATGGTGCCGCTATGGAATCGAAGCCAAAAGGCATTCACGCTCAATCCTCTGGAGCGTGTTGCACAAATGATTATCGTGCCCGTCATGCAAGCGCAATTCAATGTCGTCGAGGAATTTACTGCGACTGAGCGCGGCGCTGGCGGCTTTGGAAGTACTGGCAAAAACTAGTTGTAATCATCACCTAGTCTTGTTGAGACCTCCAATGCACTGCAAACTGTCGCGGTAGTGAACAAGATGGTTTGGTGTTCCGCAAAGTATTTGATAACAAGCTGGCCGCAGTCAGACTGCCCCAATTGGGCTCTGGAGAATGATAAACAGCTTCATCAGGCTTGCGAGAAATACCACCAATCAAGCGGAGATGAGCTTGTCCAACTTTAGCGAGTCTGCGACAAAAGCGCGAATGCCTTCACTCAACTTATCAGTCGCCATGGCGTCTTCATTGAGCTCGAAACGAAAACCTTTTTCATCAAATCGCACTCGATCAACCGAACTCGCTTGTGCCTTAGCTAAAACAAGTTTTGCCGGAACTGCATCAGTTGATTGCGCCAACGATGCTAAGAGCTCCGGACTGATAGTAAGTAGATCGCAACCTGCAAGCGCCAATATTTGCCCGGTGTTACGAAAACTGGCACCCATGATTTCGGTTGGATAACCGTACTTTTTAAAGTACTCATAAATCCTCGCGACCGACTTTACGCCAGGGTCCTCGGCGCCAACATAGTCGCTGCCGGTCTTTGCTTTATACCAGTCATAAATACG
>JAYWIG010000227.1:0-2872 GCA_043789035.1 Betaproteobacteria bacterium | reverse complement strand
CTTTGGCAGCAACCATGACATCGATGGTGTTACCGGGTACAAGCTCCATGTGTACAACAGCAGGGGTGTTATCTTTGGTGTTTTTTCGTTCGAAATGAGGGTCAGATACTACCGACGCTCTAAGTAAATTATCGGTGTTCAAATAACCTTGGCGCACGCCTTCATTAATCGCGTCTGCGATGGAGCCGGAAAAACCTTCGAAGCGACAGCTCATACCAATTTTTAAGAACACGTTCACTATCCCCGTGTCTTGGCAGATAGGGCGTTTACCTTCCGCACACATTTTGGAATTGGTCAGAATTTGCGCAATCGCGTCCTTGGCCGCTGGGCTTTGCTCTGCCGCATAAGCACGAGATAAGTGCTGAATGTAATCGAGTGGATGGTAATAGCTAATAAATTGCAGCCCGGCTGCAATCGATTCAATAAGGTCTAACGCTTTTATAGTTGTCATGGCGATGCTCAAGATTTAATGTTCATTTATTTGATCTGCTTTAGCGTGGCTCATCAATCTGTCGATGTAGGCGATAGCAATTGCCGAAACTAGGAACACGCAGTGAATAACCGTTTGCCAAAGCAATGTTTTGTCAGTGAGCGTGCCTGCCGAAATAAAGGACTTAAGTAGGTGAATCGAAGAGATTCCAATAATGGCTGTCGCTAGCTTTACCTTAAGAACGTTGGCATTGACATGGGATAACCACTCCGGTTGGTCGGGATGCGATTCCAAACCCAAGCGGGAAACAAACGTTTCGTATCCGCCTACGATCACCATAATTAGTAGGTTAGAAATCATCACCACGTCGATTAATGACAAAACGATGATCATGATCACAGTTTCTTTGTTCCGCTCGGCGATACCGAGACGGGTCACTGTATCGGTCAAAGCTGCTTCATTCCAAAGCACAGGAACCAGATGCATTAGCTCTTCGAAAAACAATACAACGTATACCAATTGAGCGACGATTAGCCCCAAATAAAGCGGAAGTTGCAGCCAACGGCTGGCAAAAATAAATGCCGGTAATGGACGAACTGTATTGGGCAAACGGGGTGAATCGCTCATATAATTCCTTTGGGTTTGCGGGATTCTAGCGGAGTCGCCCGCAGCAGGCCGCGTTGCGGTGGTTATTTTGTTGCGTTGCAATGCGCACGAAAAATAGCGTTGATTCCGACCAGCTATCTGAATCAACGCTCTATTTCGCGTTTGTAAGTGCCAAGTAAGGCTTGCCAGAGAACCTTCACGCTTTATTACTTTTTACCTTGGAATGTCCATGTCAGGTCAGATCGAATCGGTACTTCACGAATCCCGTCTTTTTCCGCCGTCCAATGCGATGGTCGCCAATGCCGCTGTCTCGGGGATGGCTCAATATGAAGCCCTATGCGCGGAGGCCGAGAAAGATCACTCCGGTTTCTGGTCACGGCTGGCACGTGAAAATCTCATTTGGAGCAAGCCTTTCACTAAGGGCTTAAACGAATCGAATGCACCTTTCTTCAAATGGTTTGAAGATGGCCAGATGAATGTTTCCTACAACTGTCTTGATCGACACCTAGGCACAGAAGTCGAAGATAAGACTGCCATTATTTTCGAAGCCGACGATGGCACGGTCACCAAGTTGACCTATAAAGAGCTTTATCACCGGGTTTGTCGTTTTGCCAATGGCCTCAAGGCATTGGGTTTTAAAAAGGGCGAGCGCGCCATTATTTACATGCCAATGTCGATCGAAGCTGTCGTTGCAATGCAGGCATGCGCTCGTCTCGGACTAACACATTCGGTCGTTTTTGGTGGCTTTTCTGCAAAGTCATTGCAAGAGAGAATTATTGATGCGGGAGCGACCTTGGTTATTGCCGCAGATGAGCAAGTGCGGGGCGGTAAAGCCTTGCCTTTAAAGCCCGCTGTTGACGAGGCTTTGAGTTTGGGGGGATGTGAAGCGATTCGTAAAGTCATCGTTTATAAGCGCACCGGCGGCAACATTGCATGGAACCCAGCGCTTGATACTTGGATGCATGATGTGGAAGCGGGCCAAGCGGATACATGCCCGGCTGAAATGGTTGACGCGGAACACCCACTATTCATTCTCTATACCTCCGGTTCAACTGGAAAGCCTAAAGGCGTTCAGCATTCATCAGCGGGCTATTTGCTACACGCAATGCTTACGATGAAATGGACATTCGATATTAAGCCGACCGATGTGTTTTGGTGTACCGCCGACGTGGGTTGGGTCACGGGCCACACCTATGTTGCCTATGGTCCGTTGGCCTGCGGAGCGACTGAAATTGTGTTTGAGGGCGTACCAACATTTCCGAATGCTGGCCGCTTCTGGGAAACTATTAAAAAGCACAATTGCACGATTTTCTACACAGCGCCAACGGCAATTCGGTCGTTGATTAAAGCGGCAGAGACATCACCCGATCATCATCCAAGTAATTATGATTTAAGCTCCCTACGGCTCTTAGGTTCCGTTGGCGAGCCGATTAACCCTGAAGCATGGATGTGGTACTACAAAAATATCGGTGGCGAGAAGTGCCCGATCGTCGATACTTGGTGGCAGACGGAAACTGGCGGCCATATGATTACGCCTTTACCCGGTGCTCATGCCTTAAAGCCGGGCTCGTGCACTATGCCGCTGCCAGGTATTGCAGCAGCCATTGTTGACGAAGCGGGTCATGATGTTGAAAAAGGCAAGGGCGGCTTCTTGGTCATTAAGAAGCCTTGGCCTGCAATGATTCGTAATATTTGGGGCGACCCAGAGCGTTTCAAAAAAGCCTACTACCCCGAAGATTTTCAAGGCCGCTACTATTTGGCCGGTGACGGTGCCCACCTCGACCTTGATGGTTATTTTTGGATCATGGGCCGAATCGACGACGTTTTGAATGTGTC
>JAYWIG010000226.1:0-2889 GCA_043789035.1 Betaproteobacteria bacterium | reverse complement strand
GCGGTTATTTGTCGTTCGTTCACATGGTTTCGGCTGAACAGGAAGCGCAGATTCGCGCGCGGTATTCGTGGCTGGAGCGGCGCGAAATGTAAAGTCTTAAGTAACAAAACGTCGGTTGCAAAGCCGCCAAAGCCTTGAAAGAATCATTGGGCGCCAAAAAGTCCGCTGGTGCAAAAACCGCCGCCAAGTCCGCCGCCAAAGCGGCTCCGGCCAAAGCCGCGCTCGCGAAGGCCGCTGCGAAACCAGCCGCCAAAGCGGCACCCGCAAAGGCTGCACCCGCTGCCAAAGCAGCTCCGGCGAAAGCTGCTGCCAAGCCCGCTGGCGTCGCCATCACCAGAGCCGAAGCATCCAAAGGGGGAAAGAAAGTCGGTAAGAAGTAAGATAGTTTGTCACACGATCAAAAGCGCCACGACAAAATTGTCGTGGCGCTTTTGGTTTTACATCGAGTACTCGATGTTGGCTGAAATACCAACGAATATTAACTATCAGAAACTAAAGTAGAAGTTGTACCACCCCTATTTTTTAAGTTAAAATGTGTCTTCATATACGGGCGTGAATATGCACTTGCACAATCTGATTTGCGTCAATCAACGGTATGTTTCTTAATCCAGTAAAAGCCACATAGATATGTATAACATCGAATTTGTAAAACGATTCTGAGCGTATGCGACCAGAAGTCGACGTGCTTTGCCCTAAAGCATCAGACACTGTTACGTCATAAGAGATGTTTCTGCGTAGGGTTTTCGTTTCGATTGAATGAACTTCTCCAAATAGAAGTAAGCGCGAAGTATTAGAAAATGCAGATTGTTTACGAATCTCTACGCCGTAAACGCTATAAAAATTGTCATCAATTTTTACCAAACTTGTAACATCATTATTTGTGTCTATTATCGCCTCCTCCCATAACTGGGACGCGGCAGTATGAGTTTCGGGTAAATTAGCACTCGACTTAGAGGGTATGTAAATACCTCTATTCGCATTGAAAATACTTCAAATTCGTTGAAAAAATTTCGGTCGAACAGCTTTGTGAGTGTGCCTACGACACGTCCATCAAAATCATACGCAGATACAATTAAAGCTACGTTCGCTTTCAACGTGCCGCTGCTGGCACACAGTTGCCCACGAACAGTCATATGGTCTTGCTCAAACGCGATGAGCAAACTGGTAAGTAAAATACCAGAACGCTGCTCCATCTCTTCATCACGGAGCAGCAAGGCAGTAAGGTCTTCAGCCATTTAGTATAAAGCCGCCTTGAATTAGTACGAATCGTAGGGCGATGGATGCAGACGCAATTTGGCCACGTCATACCCGGACACCCATATGTCAATATCAAAGAGTTCAAAACCGAAGAAGTTCTTATTGTCAATATAAGTGTCTTCTGTCTCGAGAACGCGACCTGCCGAATCAAAGACGGTCACTGTTAACTTAACACTCTGTATCAGAGTGTCTCCTTGTGAGCATCGAATCTCGCCGCGCACCGAGATCATGTCATCGTCATCATTGGAAGTGGCGTATAGCCCCGACAATTCTACATTGAGGCGTTGCTCAAATGGCTCAACACGCTCGATCAAATAGGTAAGATCTTTTTTCATGTAGTCACAATTCTACTAAAAATCGGTGGCACACACGCAGTGCTTTGTTGTATTTTAGCCATACACCGACAAAACGATAATGAACTTGTAAATTTATCAAGTTCAGACGATGCTAAGGCTTATAATCTCATGATAAATGTAACAATGAATGAAGTTCAGAAGATAGTTGAAGAAAGTGCCGAAGAACTATTTACAAAGGATAAATGTTTACTCGAAAACAATGTGTCCGAGCGCGCAATCACTCACAAACTTGCGGAGTACTTACAGCTTAGGATTTCGTATCTCAATGTTGATTGTGAGTACAACCGCAATGCGGAAAAGGGACACAATGTACCAAAAGAGATAGTTGTGTTACGGGAAGAGACAAAGGCAATCAACACGGAAGGTTTCGATGAAAGTGAGTGGCTGGCCATTTCGACGTATCCAGACATTATCGTTCATAGGCGAATGACCAATGAGGCAAACTTGCTGGTTGTAGAAGTGAAAAAAGGAGATAGTAAGGTGCCACATAAGCATGACCTAAATAAGCTCAAGGCCTTTACAGAAAAATCTGCACAGAACGACTATAATTTTCGATACGGTGTATTTATCGTTTTAGGAATGGATGAGCAGCTTCTTGATTTACGGATGCGTTGGTTTATTGATGGTCAAGAAGTGACTCACAAGTTCAGGTCGCGCAACGTTACATCTTTGTAGTGCTATTGAAACCAAAACATCGAGTACTCGAAGTTCGAGTACTCGAAGTTTTGTTATCACCGCATCAATAACGTGGCATTTCTTTATCCACGTTGATCGCCCACGCGTCGATTCCGCCTGCCAAATTAGTCAGCTTCTCGAAGCCGACTTTTTTCAGCAAATTGATCGCTTTGGCCGAACGCATTCCGTGATGGCAATAAACCACGATGTCGTCGGCGGTGTCGAGTTCGTTCATGCGGCTGGGCAAATCGTTCAGCGGAATCAACTTCGCGCCCTCCAGATGCGTAATCTGATATTCCTGCGGTTCGCGCACATCGAGCAGCGTGACTTTCTTGCCGCTGTCCAAGGTTTGCTTCAATTGCGACGCGGTTGTCACCGTCATCGGGCCTGAATCTTCGCTGCCTTCACCTGCCGACGTGCCGCAGAAATAAGCGTAATCCTGCAATTCGGTGATCGTCGGATGCGCGGAACAAACCGGACAACTCGGGTCTTTGCGGATTTTCAGTTCGCGAAACTTCATTTCCAGCGCGTCATAGAGCAGCAAACGTCCAACGAGTGGCTTGCCTTTGCCGATGATAATTTTGATGGCTTCGGTCGCTTG
>JAYWIG010000225.1:0-2890 GCA_043789035.1 Betaproteobacteria bacterium | reverse complement strand
TCCGGCGAGACAGCCGTAAATTAGCAAATACCTAGCGAAATTCGCACAAGCAAATTCTGAAGAAAGAAAGTGAATTAGATGGCAACCTACAGCATTACCCAAGACAATCAAATACTGACCCCAGAAATTGATAGCTCTGCCTTCATCGCGCCCGGCTCACATATTATGGGCAAGGTTCGTTTACTCAAAAACAGTAGCGTCTGGTTCGGTGCGGTTCTTCGCGGTGACAACGAATGGATTACCGTTGGAGTCGGCAGTAACATACAAGAAAACTCTGTACTACATACGGACCCTGGCTGCGAATTGATCATAGGCGATTACGTGACGGTTGGCCATCAAGTTACATTGCACGGCTGTGAAATAGGCGAAGGTAGCCTTATCGGTATACAAGCAGTCGTGTTGAACCGTGCCAAGATTGGCAAGAACTGCTTGATTGGTGCAGGCGCATTGATCCCTGAGGGCAAAGTCATTCCTGATAACAGCGTTGTTATGGGTGCACCAGGTAAAGTTGTCAGAGAGCTCACCCCTGAAGATGCTGCCCGTATTCGAAAGGGTACCGAGGTATACATAGCTCGCGCTACAAACTTTATTCACAACTTAAAACTCATTGGTTAATCACTCGATGGCTGAAGATCTCACCAACAAAAACGAGATTCATCGTTTTTTACTACAAGAGGCCCCGATTCGGGGTGAAAGCGTTCGACTTACCACCGAGTGGCAAGAAGTCGTCAATCGTCATAGCCTTCCCCCAGCAGTTCAAAGGGCACTGGGTGAGCTCACGGCAGCTGCTGTTCTACTAAGCGCAGCTTTAAAATTCGACGGTGCCTTGGTACTGCAAATCCTCGGGGACGGGCCTGTTCATTTGGTTGTAGTCGAAAGTAACTCGGTAGCGGCATCGGTGGGCGAGTTAGGAACAAAGTTTCGTGCCACGGCTAAGCTTCGAGAAAGCATTGATGCAAGCGCTATTGACCCTGCGGCGACATTCAAAGAACTAGTGAACCCGTTTGGTACTGGGCGCTTTGTAATGACCTTAGACCCGCGAATTAAGTTACCTGGTCAACAAACCTACCAAGCAATCGTTCCGTTAGAAGGAAATTCGGTGGCCGAAGTCATCGCTGGCTATATGGCAAGATCTGAGCAGGTACCAACCCGCCTTTGGCTGGCGGCCGATGCGAATCAGGCCAGTGGGCTCTTGCTTCAAAAGCTGCCGAGTGAAGGCGGCAGCATTGAACTAAAAGCTGTCGACGCACAAAAAGCGATTGCAGACGAAAGCTGGACGCGACTTGAGCAACTAGCCGATACAGTTGGTCCTGATGAGCTTCTTGTAACCGACTCCGAGCAATTGATGCATCGCTTGTTTTGGCAAGAACCTATGCGCAGCTTAGACCAGCGGATTTGCTATTTCGGTTGCTCATGCACTCGCGAGAAAGTTAGCAACATGCTGCAAACACTAGGCTTGCCTGAGGTTGAAGGAATATTGCGCGAGCGGGAAAAGGTGCAAGTCAACTGCGATTACTGCAATACCGCTTATGAGTTCGATGCGATTGATTGTGCGGCTTTGTTTTCTAGTGCAGTGAAGGCGCCTGAATCGCCGCAATAAGAAGATACTTAACGAACGAAAGGTGCTGTATTAACGTTGCTCAGTTGTGCAACCGCGGCACCATTCGTACTCTGTTCTTTACCGCGTTGAGCATCATTGAATTGAATAAAAATTTCATCGGGCCGAACCATGCCTAGCTTGTAGCGCGCATGCTCTTCAACGGCCAGCAAGCCCTGCTTCAAATCCCGCACTTCGCCCTCTAAGCCAGCATTTCGAACCACAAGTTTGCGATTGCCGCCGAGCTGTGCGCTTAAATCCTGATCAAGCGCCCACACGCGAACCCAACCACCTTTGCCAAGCCAAAGTGGATACTGAATTAACGCTAGAAGAACCACTAATACGAATGTCAGTGGCGTTTTTAATAATGCTCGCATCTCTGGGAGTTTACCGACGAAAAACAAATGCCACAAACCTGCCTCGTAAAAAGGCAGCATGTTTGTAGCATTTTGCGCAAGCGCTTTGCCCAATCAAGAACGAAACGCTTATGAAACCCAATTACCGTAAATTAAAAAAGGCGGTGCGACCAGGGTAGGTTGCTACTTCACCTAAATCCTCTTCGATACGCAACAATTGGTTGTATTTCGCCATTCGATCACTACGGCTCATCGAACCAGTTTTGATCTGCAATGAGTTCGTTGCAACAGCAATATCTGCAATCGTCGAATCTTCCGTTTCGCCAGAGCGATGCGATACAACAGATGTGTAGTTATAACGCTTGGCTAACTCGATGGCGGCGAAAGTTTCAGTCAGCGTACCGATTTGATTAATTTTGATCAAAATAGAGTTGGCAATACCTTGGTCAATACCTTGCTGCAAAATTTTTGTGTTGGTCACGAATAAATCATCGCCCACCAACTGAACCTTGTCGCCTAAAACGTCAGTAAGCAGCTTCCAGCCTTCCCAGTCGTTTTCTGCCATACCGTCTTCAATCGAAATAATGGGGTACTTATCACACCAAGTGCCCAACAAATTCGTTAAGTCACCGGACGACAAGCTCAGCTTCTCGCCAGACAATTCATATTTGCCGTTTTTATAAAACTCAGACGCTGCGCAATCGAGTCCCAACGCGATTTGACGGCCAGGCTCATAGCCAGCCTTTTCAATGGCTTGAAGGATCAATTCAATTGCTGCTTCATGGTTCACAAGGTTAGGCGCGAAACCACCTTCATCACCAACCGATGTCGCCAGGCCTTTGTCATGAAGCAATTTTTTCAAAGTGTGAAAGGTCTCTGCACCCCACCGAATTGCTTCTCGAAAACTCGGAGCGCCCACCGGAATAATCATGAACTC
>JAYWIG010000224.1:0-2894 GCA_043789035.1 Betaproteobacteria bacterium | reverse complement strand
TATAAATGCCGGTGTCCCCGCTAAACCGGCCATAACTTGATAGCCGCCAGAAGCAAAAAACATCAAAATCGACGGAATGGCCAGCACCGTAAACGTTGCGGCTGGGAACGCCATTATCGGTAACCCTATGATGCGTTTTTTAATAGCGTGCGTCGAAAAACCATAGCAAAACATCGAAAAAACCAGCAACCCGAAAGCCCATGGCTCTCCCTCGATTTTGGCGCTTTTCGCACCAAGTACAAGTAAAGCTACCCCAACAAAGCCAAGCATCAACCCAATAACCCGCGCGCCATGGGCTTTTTCGTTATAAAACATCACGCCAACAAGAAGTGCGCAAAGTGGCCCCACGGCATGTACCAGGCCTGTGGAGCCAGAACCCACGCTGGTTTGTGCAAAAGTAATGAGAAATACGGGAAGTAGCGTGCCTAGGAATGGCAGCCAAAGCATGCCTGCCTTAGCCTCCTTACTCAACACCCGAGGCTGGCTAAGCTTTTTAATCACCCCTGGAACAAAAGGCAATACCAAAAAAAACATCGCCAGAAAGCGCATACCCATAAGCTGCGGAGTGCTCACAAACATGAGCCCCTTTTTCACGAGAATGAACATACTGCCCCACGTCAAGGCAGTAACGGTCAGTAAGACCCAATCTATAAAAAGCGACTTTACCTGTTCGGGCATCCTACGACGGCTGAGCGTCTACGCGCTCTAGATTGCTATGCAACTTATTCAATGCATTGATGTAAGCTTTGGCAGACGCAACCACAATATCCGGGTCGGCACCGACTCCATTCACAATACGTCCCGCTTTGGCCAAACGAACGGTGACTTCACCTTGAGCTTCGGTACCGCCAGTTATCGCATTCACGGAATAAAGTGTCAAATCCGCACCCGACGGTGCTTGGCTCTCAATCGCCTTCAATGTTGCATCTACTGGGCCATTGCCACTCGATTCAGCCGTCACCTCTTTACCATCAATCGAGATCGTTACCTTGGCTTTGGGTGCCTCGCCCATTTCGCTCGACTGCGACATCGACACGAGCTTGACCCATTCTTGCATTTCGCTAGTTGTCGCTTGATCGCCCACTAAAGCATGAATATCTTCATCGAAAATTTCGGCTTTGCGATCCGCCAATTCCTTAAAGCGTTGGAAAGCCAAATTCACATCCCCTTCACTATCCATCGTGATGCCGAGTTCGATTAAGCGCTGTTTGAAAGCATTACGGCCAGACAACTTACCCAATACAATTTTGTTAGCGGCCCAGCCCACATCTTCGGCCCGCATGATTTCGTAGGTGTCACGCGCTTTGAGGACGCCATCTTGGTGAATACCTGAAGCATGAGCAAAAGCATTTGCGCCAACGACCGCCTTGTTAGGCTGTACAACAAAGCCAGTCGTCTGACTCACTAATCGAGAAATTGGCACGATATGGGAGATATCAACGCCTAATTCAAAGCCGAAATAGTCTTTTCGGGTTTTGAGCGCCATAACCACTTCTTCAAGCGAGCAATTGCCCGCGCGCTCCCCCAAGCCGTTAATCGTGCATTCGATTTGTCGAGCGCCGCCAATCATTACACCAGCCAAGGAGTTGGCGACCGCCATGCCTAAATCATTATGACAATGCACCGACCAAATCGCCTTATCAGAATTCGGTACACGCTCACGCAAATTGCGAATGAATTCGCCGTATAACTCGGGTATGGCATAACCAACCGTATCGGGAATGTTTAAAGTAGTTGCGCCCTCCTTAATCACCGCCTCTAAAACGCGGCATAAAAAGTCAGGGTCTGAGCGAAAACCGTCTTCAGGTGAAAACTCAACATCGTCCAGCCGACTACGCGCATAACGAACCGCTAGCTTCGCCTGCTCAAACACTTGGTCTGGGCTCATGCGCAATTTCTTTTCCATGTGCAGCGCTGAAGTGGCAATAAAGGTGTGAATACGTTTACGCGGCGCATTCACTAGCGCATCAGCAGCACGCCCGATATCTCTATCATTGGCCCGGGCAAGAGAGCATACGGTTGATTCTTTAATCGTATCGGCAATCGCTTTTACTGCATCGAAATCCCCATTCGACGAAGCGGCAAAACCAGCCTCAATCACATCCACCTTTAAGCGCTCTAGCTGCCTGGCAATTCGCAGCTTTTCGTCTTTAGTCATCGAAGCGCCCGGGCTTTGTTCGCCGTCGCGCAAGGTCGTGTCGAATATGATGATTTTGTCGGTCATGGTAGTTTCCTAGAACACTCAATTTTTTAGAACGGATTCACAATCTTAAGGCCTTCGATGATCTGCCCGTTTTGCATATCTTCGGTGTAGAGGCGCTTGCACTTTTGACTTAACGCTGCAGCCACAATTAAAGAGTCGTAAAAACCAAGCTGATAACGCTCTTTGATGCGCAAAGCCTCTGAATAAAGGCTTTGTGATGGTGAAACCTGCATCAGCGGAATCAACACAGTTTGAAGCAATGCCTGCGCATCTTCAAAGCTAATAGGGACTTCAAATTTACGTTGCGCAATGTTAAGAGTCTCTTGAACGACTTGAAAACTAATCAACGCCGATTTACTCTTTAGCGCATCACCTACTAAGGTTTTTGCGACACCACGCTTCGATTCGTCCGCCTGGTCAATCGAATAAAGAATGACGTTGCTATCGAGAAAATCAACGCTCATTCATGTCTTCTCGAGAAAACCTTTTACCGCCACTACTGGCGTAACGGCCAATCTTTTCAAGGGCCGCCAAACCGCTTTGGGCAAGTTCATTAGGTGAGCCGTAACTCGCTAACCAAGCCCTAAATTCGGCATTCAATGTAGTATTTTCCGCTATTGCTCGTTTCCGAGCAGCAGCAATCAGAGGTGCAGGCGCACTTAGGGTGACATTTTTCATTGCAACAATCCCA
>JAYWIG010000223.1:0-2901 GCA_043789035.1 Betaproteobacteria bacterium | reverse complement strand
AATGGCCTGCCGTTGGGTGCCCAACTAACGCATTTATGTTGCTAATGTTGAGCAAGGCATGTAATAAGCCACTGTCTCTTACATATACCTTGGGCGATTTGACGAGTCGCTTACCGACGTTCGCGAAACGAGGCTCTAGTCGCCTAAGCATCATTGTGTCGACGAGCGAATCAACATAGCGATTAACCGTGGTGTGTGAAATACCCCCCAAAGAAGCTGCAATAGCCGATGAGTTAAGCAGTTGGCCTTGCAGGTGCGCAGTCATTCGCCAAAAGCGGTGCATGGTTTGCGCGGGAACGCTAATGCCGAACTCCCTCATATCTCGGTTTAGAAATGTTGAGATGAAATCGGTTCGCCAAGTGTATGAAAGTTCCTCAGAAGGTGCCGTAAAACTTACTGGAAAGCCTCCACGCGACCAGAGCTTTTGTAATGTGTGCAAATCGCTGCCTCGATTATTTTGCTTTGGCCCGTAAACTTCTCTAAGTTGGAATGGCGTTAATTCGAGGTAGCTAATTCGACCTGCGAGTGATTCCGAACTTTGCTGCAGTAGCTTGCCCGATGCAGAGCCGAGAAGTAAAAATCTGCCCGGTTGTCGCTGTGCGTCTATCTCGGGGCGCAACTGCGAAAACACTTCCGGTACATACTGAACTTCGTCGAGCACCACTAAGCTATTGCGATGCGCTGCTAGAAAACCACTTCCTGGAACTAGCTTCTCTCTATCACTAGCTAGTTGCAGATCGAGACTGATTGCATTCTTAAACTGTGATGCAATAGCGATTGCTAAGGTCGTTTTTCCGACTTGCCTTGGCCCCAGTAACGCAACAGCAGGGGCAAAAGCAAGTAGCTCTAATGCTTGTTGTAGCAGCAATCTTGGATAGTTGTCGATTTTTTTCATCCTTGCATTTTGTTCGATCAATGAACAAAATGCAATGATTAACGGGTTGTCATTCTGAGTTTAAAATTGCCTGACCTATTTCACTTTGCCCTTTTTTCGAAAGATTTCAATGATTGATACCGCAGCATTAAATGCCTTGTTCCTCGAAGCTCGTACGCAAAATGGCTGGTTGCCAAAGCCAGTGCTAGATGCTGATATCAAACAAGCTTTCGACATCATGAAGATGGCTCCTACCTCGGCAAACTGCCAGCCTGCTCGCTTTGTGTTTTTGCGTTCAGTCGCAGCGAAAGAGCGTATTCGTGCAACTTTGTCGCCAGGTAATGTGGACAAAACAATGTCAGCACCCGTAGTGGCCATCATTGCGCATGACACACAATTTCAAGAGCACCTTCCGCGCTTGTTCCCGCATGCACCAAACTTTCGTGCGTTGTTTGATGGCGAAGAGAAAAAAGTTGGTCGCGAGATTGCAGCTTTTCGTAATGGCACTTTGCAATCGGCGTACTTTATTTTGGCACTTCGTGCAGTGGGCTTAGATTCTGGCGCGATGTCCGGTTTCAATAATGCTGCTGTTGATACTGAATTTTTCCCAGATGGTCGCTTTAAGTCGAACTTTTTATTGAACATTGGCTACGGTGATCCAGCCAAGGTCATGGGCCGTAGCCCGCGTTTTGGTTTCGACGAAGTTTGCCAAGTACTGTAAATGACTGACTTCTCCACTGCGCCCCTAGCGGGTGTGAAGGTATTAGAGCTTTCACAAATTATGGCTGGCCCGACTTGCGGCCTGATGCTCTCGGACATGGGAGCTGATGTGATTAAGGTGGAGAAGTGGCCAGGCGGCGACGACGCTCGTGGCTATAGCAAGGCAAGCGATGGGGCGGCAATGGCACCATCGTTCATGATGATTAATCGTGGCAAGCGTTCGCTGGCGGTTGACATTCGTACGCCACAGGGCCAAGCCGTGGTGAAGCGTTTGGTGCAAGGCGCTGACGTACTTACTGAAAACTTTCGCATGGGTGCGCTTGAGAAGCAGGGCCTAGGTTATGACGAGCTGGCAAAGGTAAACCCTGCGCTGATTTACTGCTCGATTAATGGTTATGGCCGTATGGGGCCGATGGCTGCTAAAGGTGGCTTTGACTTAATCCTGCAAGCGTTCTCTGGCTTGATGAGCGTGACGGGTGAGGTTGGCGGGAAGCCGGTAAAAACCGGTAACTCAGTGGCTGATATGAATGCTGGTCTCATCGGTGCCTTCGGCATTTTGGCAGCGTATATTCAACGCTTAAAAACTGGCAAAGGTTCGCGAGTCGATACATCGTTGTTGCAAAGTTCTGTGCATCAAATGATGTGGTTTGCAGCAGGTTATTTTTCCGCTGGGCTTATCGCCAAACCCAATGGCACGGCACACCCGCTGATAGCGCCTTATGAAACTTTTACTTGCTCCGATGGTGACATCGCCATTGGCGGGGCCAATCAAAGTAATTGGGAGCGTATCGCCAAGCTGCTAGGTCATGAAGAGTGGATTGAAGATAAGCGCTTTATTGATGGTGCAACACGGCTTGCTAATCGACAGGAGCTGGCCGATTTAATGACTTTGCAGCTGCGCCATAAAACAGTAGCGCAATGGGTAGCTGAGTTAGATGCTGCCGGCGTACCTGCAGGGCCGGTGAATAACGTGGCCCAGGCGCTTGAAAATGAGCAAACCAAAGCGGTGAGTATGGTGATTGATGTGGACCACCCCGGTGGCAAAAAGGGCAGAGCGATTGGCTCGCCGCTGCATATCAATGGCGAGTCACTAGCGAAAACAAACGCACCACCTAAAGTCGGTCAGCACACAGAGATGGTGTTGAAAGAGTTTGGCTTTGCGTCAGATGAGATCGCTGGGTTGATTCGCGATTCGATTGTGTTTCAAGGCTAGGCATTTTGGCCTTTCGATCCATTTGACCGAGCAATAGTTCTTTCGCATTAGTATGGCTCAAGGAATCCGAGCCGTGATGTCTTGTGCAGTGCGC
>JAYWIG010000222.1:0-2902 GCA_043789035.1 Betaproteobacteria bacterium | reverse complement strand
ATAACCTTCTCCCAACCTGCATCACGTGCAGCTTTCGATGGCCACTCAACCCATGAAAAAACGATGGCTTCGCCTTCTTCACGTTTTACCGCCATCGTAAAAGAGGTGAGTTTGCCCTCCGGTACATCGTCGCCCCAGCTCTCTATCGAACGTAAAGCACCGTACTCCTTTAAAACAACGGTCATATCGGCAGCATGTTTAAGATAAGCCGCTTTGTTCGCTACAGGCACCGCAGCAACAAAGCCATCTAAATAGTTCATCGTTTCCTCCTAAACGAGTTGTGGGTAAAGGGAAGCTTTTGGTTGAAAATTTTCACCTCAAATCGCAATTTATCAGAAACTGTCACCACAAGATATATCGAACCCAAACCATCAAAGGTTCACTTGATTTCACAAAACCGCTTGCATTTTCAACGCTGCACTTTTAAGTGCAGACAATTTCTTCAATGCATCGCTCAACGAAATTCGCGCGGTTGGGCCATGAATTGCAATTGCCGCACGAATCACACCTGCGCCATCGCGCACAGGTACTGCAACGGCAACTAGCCCAGTCATGAATTCCTCTTGATCGGTCGCATATCCTCTGCGTTCGATCGCTTTGCATTCCTTCAGTAGCGCGTCTTGACGGGTAATGGTTTTTTTGGTGAGCGCAGCCATGGGCAAACTACCAATTATTTTGCCTCGCTCAATAGTTGGCATCATCGCCAGAAATAACTTTCCGCTGGCCGTGCAATGCAGTGGGACATGGCTACCAACATCGAGATGCAGCCGCAGTGGCCACTTTGCTTCGACGCGATCTAAATACAGCACCTGGGTGCCATCTAAGGTGGTGAAGTTACAGGTCTCTTGAACTTCCGCAACCAATGCATCGAGTATGGCATGACGCTGCCCACGCTCGATGCCGTTATTCAAACTATCGAAGGCTAGCGTTCGCAAGGCGGGGCCTATGCTGTAAAACCTCTGGTCCAGATCGCGGGAAAGATGGCGGCTTTCTAATAATTGACCGCAAAGACGATGCAACGTGCCCTTTGGAATTTCAAGCCGCAAAGCCAAGTCTGCAAGAGATAGCGCCCTGCCTTCTTTGGCAAGAAGCGATAAAAGTCTGAGGCTTCGATCGGACGACGAAGACAGACGTTCCTCAATCTGCCTTTTGATCATAACTTTGGATTTCTATTAGCACAAAGCAAAGCTTAACCTATGTTTTATTGGCCGCGAAATTTAATTGCATTTCCGTCTTTAGCAAGTTACGATTGATTTAACGGAACAAAACGTTCCACAATATTTGCAAATGTATTTTCGCAAATCGGATTCTTTATAAACATAACTATGCAAGAGACATTCGATTTCATCATCGTTGGCGCAGGCTCTGCCGGTGCGGTGCTAGCCGCGCGTTTGAGCGAGAACCCTGCAACAAAAGTGCTATTACTTGAAGCCGGGCCTCCTGATCATTCGTTGTGGATTCATCTTCCAGTCGGCTACGGCAAAACCATGTGGAGCAAGACCTATAACTGGTGCTTTTATACTGACCCAGACCCGAACATGAACGGCCGCAAAATTTATTGGCCACGCGGTAAAACCCTCGGTGGCTCAAGCTCGATCAATGGCCTGATTTACATTCGAGGCCAGCGTGAGGACTTCGACCACTGGCGAGATTTGGGTAACCCAGGATGGGGCTACAACGATGTACTGCCTTACTTCAAACGCGCTGAAGGCAATGAGCGAGGTGGCGACGCTTTTCATGGCGGAGATGGCCCGCTCGCGGTTTCTGACATTAAAGATAAAAACCCGTTGATCGAATCATTCATTGCCGGCGCCCAGGAAATTGGCGTGCCCAGAACGAATGATTTCAACGGTGCCGAGCAAGAAGGTGCGGGTTATTTTCAGCTCAATACCAAAAATGGCTTGCGCTGCAGTACCGCCAAGGGCTATTTGAAGCCCGCTAGATCACGAAGTAATCTTGCAGTCGAAACGCTCGCTCATGCAACCCGAATCTTATTTAAAGATAAGCGCGCTATTGGCGTAAGTTATCGACAAAACGGCCAAGATAAAGTGGCTTATTGCAAAGCGGAAGGCAAGGCAGAAGTTTTGCTTTGTGCCGGCGCAATTCAATCTCCGCAATTGCTTCAATTATCCGGCGTTGGCCCTGAAAAACTGCTTCAATCGTTTGGTATTCCAGTTGTAAATGCGCTGCCTGGGGTAGGGGAAAATTTACAAGATCATTTGCAAATGCGCTTGACATACGAAGCAACGCATCCCACCACCAACGATGAGTTAAATTCATGGCTAGGCAGAGCGAAGTTAGGCATTCAATGGTTAACTCAGCGGCGTGGTGCATTAGCGGTGGGCATTAATCAGGGCGGCTGCTTCATGAAAGCGCTGCCTAACGAATCAAAGACACCCGATATTCAGTTTCACGTTGCAACACTATCCGCCGACATGGCAGGCGGTGCATTGCACCCGTATTCAGGATTTACTTTTTCCGTTTGCCAACTGCGGCCTGAGTCGCGAGGGCATATTCGCATTCGATCCTTAGATGCGCTAACACCACCAGAAATGCAGCCAAATTATTTGGCCACAGATTTAGATCGTCGAACAGCGGTGGCTGCCGTTAAAGCTGCTCGTGCAATCGCAAATTCCGCCGCAATGAAGCCAGTGATTAAACGTGAGGTGAAGCCTGGCCCAGAGATTGACGATGATGCCGGTTTACTTGAATATTGTCGAAACAACGGCGCGACAATATTTCATCCGAGTGGAACCTGTTCGATGGGGCCTGCAGATCAAGCTGGGGCGGTAGTCGATGCGCGATTAAAAGTGCACGGTGTGCAGGGTTTGCGTGTCATTGATGGCTCAGTAATGCCCACACTTGTATCGGGCAACACGAATGCTGCGGTCGTGATGATGGC
>JAYWIG010000221.1:0-2916 GCA_043789035.1 Betaproteobacteria bacterium | reverse complement strand
CGGGTTGCGCACCTTGATTAAATCGTCGACTTTGCTCATTCGCATTTACCCAAAATGCACCAGCCTTTCGTAACTCGGTGGAACTTAGCGGATCGGCTGCGCAAGGGTCACACCATGCCATATCCCAGAAGTACTCAGTGAACACTACTTTAAAGTCTTCTTTAGCCGCTTGCCTATCGAACATGGCTTTATAGAAGCTCTTGAAATCACTGCGCACAAACACGGGTAAATCCATATTCGCAGGCAATGGCACAGTGCGATAGTTACTCGATTCCACGCGGCCATTGCGAGTCAGCATGTAAACAATAAGATCTTGCGGGCCATTAGCGTTGATCATGCCTAGGCGTAGCGGCAGCATAAACTTTTCGCTATCGAAGGCAAACTGAATTGGGCGCAATGTTTGCGTACCTGTTTTAGCCTGCTCTTTTAAATTTACCTTGGCCACAAAGAACTTCATACCCTGCTTTATATAGGGCCCAAGCGCTTTCGAAGCACCCGCAGGAATGCGATACCCATTACTAGTTAACCAAGTTTCTAGCCCATCACTTTGCTTGGCTGAAAGCATGACGATATCGTATTCACCAACTGTGTAGCTGGCTTCCACGCTCACGCCTAAATCGCGCTTAGCCATTTCGCCTGCAGGTGCTGCCGCAGGAGCAGCGGCGCTCCTAGCCAACATCGACATTTCATAGCGTCGCCTAGGTGCACACGGGTCCTCATCATGATATTCGGCTAAGCGAGGCGCGGAGTATGCATCAAGCCGATCAAACATGGCTCGCTCACCAACATTGACTTGTTCACGTTGTAAAACGGTCGGCACTGGCACAACTAATGCAAACTCGGTGAGCGCGCCTTTGTAATCATTTAGCATCGAAATCACTGTGCGATTGCCGTCGCGAGCCATAATGACTTGCGAAGCTTCATTAAACAATGATGCGTCAGCTTTACCGACGTAAAACCCGCAAAACGCTTGCGCCGAGGTTGCCACGGCCAAGCCAGCTGCAAAGAGACTAAAGTCGATAGCTTTAAATTTAAACTTCATAAAACCCCCAAAGAATTCAACCGAAAATCGGTTGTATGGGGATTAAACGCGGCAGTTAAGAAATTCGGGTTAAAGCAAAAGGTTTAAGCGTCAAGTTTGATTCCAGCGTCCTTAATCACCTTCGCATTACGAGCAATTTCGGATGCGAGGAACGCGGTGGCATCTTCTGAACTTCCCGAACCAGGAACAACTCCAGTACTTTCTAGCTTTTCTCTGACTGACGGTGTAGTGAGTATTTTGTTAATTTCTGAATTCAGTCGATTAACAATGTCTTTCGGTGTTTTAGCTGGAGCCAACACCATAGCCCAAGTATTTCCGGTAAACGAAACGCCCTGCTCCCCGAAAGAAGAATATTCAGGGTAACCAGGAAGGCGCTTCTCACTCGCCACACCAATAGACTTAATTCTCCCAGCTTTTAGTTGAGGGCTTAGCGCTAGAGGTACATCGAATAACAACTGTATTTGCCCGCTAATCAAATCAGTCAACGCTGGTTGCGTTCCTTTATACGGAATGTGCTGCATCTTCAAACCATACTGCGACATAAACGCCTCCATCGCTAAATGCGCCGCCGCATCATTGCCGCTAGAACCATAATTAAATTGGTTCGGCCTAGCCTTCACATAGGCAATCATTTCAGCAATATTACTTACCGGAAAACTAGCAGTCGCAGCAAGAATCAATGGGGCAATGCCCGTGAGCGCGACGCACACAACGTCGTTTTGGGCATCAAAAGGCATCTTAGGATACAACGACGGATTTGCAGAATGGGCAGCAATGACCGTAGTTAAAGTGTAGCCGTCGGGCGCAGACTTCACCATCATATCAACACCAATTTGGCTGTTGGCACCCGGTTTATAGTCAAGCACCACCTGTTGATTCAGAGCCTTCCCCAAAGGTTCAGCCACAGTTCTAGCCATGTTGTCAGTAAAGCCACCAGGGGTGTAGCCAACAATCATGCGAATCGATTTATTCGGCCAATTTGCTTGCGCGCGAGCATTAGGTGTCGCTGCTAATGCGGTTGTTGCGCTAGCAGCAAGTAGGTACTGCCGACGCTTTACGTAGATGTTATTTGTCATGGCTCATGTCTCCTATTGTCAAGAAATTAGAGCCTTTTCTAGTCAAGAACGCAACTACGAGCGATTGTTTGGGGAAAAACAAGTCCCAGCTCGCCGAGAGTACCCACACACTTTGCGGCGATTAGCTTGGCGCTCCGTGGCTCAGCATATTCGTGCGACCGGCAAAGCCGGACAGATGCGGCTGTCTGAGGCCACAGGCCGAGTTCCGCATCTAAGCGCGAATATGCGGTTAAAGCCAAGGGGAAAGCCAAGCGTGCCGCAAAGTGTGTGGGTACTCTCGGCGAGCGAATGAAGAACTACACTCCCCGATACAATCGCCGAGCATTAGCCACAGCCCGCTTGCGAACTGGCTCCATCCCTTTGTTAAGCACTCCCATAGTCGCATTACCCATTTGATTAGCAAACATGTCATTCGCCTGAGGAGCAATCCATGGAAACCAAGCAGCTTTCAGCACAGATGTTGTCATATCAATGGCCAACCGTTGTTGTGCAAGTACAGTCTCGGTAGCCATGGCAGTCCAAGACTCTTTAAAAGCCTCGACCTTCTCGTCACTCATGAGCTTAAATTCTTTGCGATCAACAGCAGACGGCAAAGGCCCTGCGAAAATCATTTGGGCTACTCTCTTGTTGACTACCTGCGGCGTTGCAAACGCAAGCGCAGTGGCCTGCTCGGTAAACTTTCGAGTACTGCTCTTTAATTGGTTCGGCATTCAAACTCCTACACACATCACACAATTGAGACATCAATTATCTACGTGCTAAACGCAAGCCTAGCATACACGCCACCCAAACCTAGCA
>JAYWIG010000220.1:0-2917 GCA_043789035.1 Betaproteobacteria bacterium | reverse complement strand
GGGGTTCGGAAAACAAAAGTAAGTTTGTAATGCTCAACCCATCAGACTCCATTGTCGATTGGGTACTTAAAACTGTGCCGACTATGGGTGCAGGTTGGTGCCCTCCGGGGATGCTCGGTATTGGCATCGGTGGCACCGCAGAAAAGGCGATGTTGATGGCCAAAGAATCATTGATGGAGCCTATCGACATGTATGAGTTGGTCAAGCGTGGCCCAGCCAACAAAACAGAAGAAATGCGCTTAGAGCTTTACGAAAAAGTAAATGCCCTCGGAATTGGTGCGCAAGGCTTAGGCGGCTTGACCACCGTGCTTGATGTCAAGATCAGCATGTACCCAACGCACGCGGCGAGTAAGCCAGTGGCAATGATTCCTAACTGCGCGGCAACACGCCATGCGCATTTTGTACTCGATGGCAGTGGCCCAGCTTATTGTGAAGCCCCTGCTCTTTCAGAATGGCCCGATGTTAAGTGGGCTCCTGATTACGAGAAAAGTAAGAAAGTTGACCTAAACGCTCTCACCAAAGAAGAAGTCGCGTCTTGGAAGCCAGGGCAAACCTTGCTGCTCTCGGGCAAGATGCTGACTGGCCGCGATGCCGCTCACAAGCGGATTCAGGACATGCTTGCCAAGGGAGAAAAACTCCCCGTAGCTTTCACCAACCGAGTTATTTATTATGTTGGCCCAGTCGATGCGGTACGAGATGAGGCGGTTGGCCCTGCTGGCCCGACCACTGCCACCCGTATGGATAAATTTACTGAAATGATGCTTGGCACTACGGGCTTAATTTCCATGGTGGGTAAAGCTGAACGCGGCCCAGTTGCAATCGAATCGATTAAGAAACACAAAGCGGCTTATTTGATGGCCGTGGGTGGTGCAGCCTATCTAGTTTCAAAAGCCATTAAGCATGCTGAAGTAGTTGGCTTTGCAGACCTAGGCATGGAGGCTATTTACGAGTTCGACGTCGTTGATATGCCAGTCACTGTGGCTGTGGACTCAAATGGTGAATCAGTACATCAAACTGGGCCTAAGATTTGGCAAGCAAAGATTGGGAAAATTCCAGTCAGCGTCGCTTAAAAACATTAACTGAAAGTTAAAATATGGCAACAATTGCCATTGGTGGCATGCAGCATGAAACCAATACATTCGCCCCCAGCAAAGCTAGTTATGCCATGTTCGAAGCGGGCGGCGGTTGGCCGACTCCGCAATACGACGAAGGCTTGTTTGAAGCCGTAGCTGGCGCAAACCTTCCTGTTGAAGGTGCCATTCAACGCCTGCGCTCAACCAACCATACGCTGGTGCCTTTAGCTTGGGCGGCGGCATCTCCTTCAGCGCAAGTCACAGACGATGCATTTGAGCGAATTGTTGGCGGTATTACCAATGCGCTGAAAAAGCTTGGTCGAGTCGATGGCGTATACCTCGATTTGCATGGCGCGATGGTGACTGAAAGTTACGACGACGGCGAAGGCGAAATTCTTAAACGAGTTCGCGCCATCATCGGGTCTAGAGTACCACTGGTTGCCAGCCTAGATTCGCACGCCAACATCACAGCGCAAATGGTGGAATACGCCGATGCGCTCACTATCTATAGAACCTATCCGCATGTGGACATGGCCGATACAGGTGCACGCGCTGCAATTCTTTTAGAAAACATGCTGCGCACCGGTAAACGCCCTTCTAAAGCATTTCACCAATTTAACTACCTTACGAATTTGCCGTCTCAATGCAACCTGATCGAGCCTTGCGGCAGCATTTATCGCCGGGTTGCGCAGCTCTCTGAACAAACTGGTGTTTCCAACGATTTCGCCTTTGGCTTTCCGATGGCCGATATTCATGATTGCGGAATGTCCGTCGTCGCCTTTGGCGAAGACCAGCAGAAAGCCGATGCTTGCCTAAGTGAGATGCGACGCATTGTTGAACATGCAGAGAAAGATTTTTCGCTCTCGTTCCTAAGCCCAGATGAGGCAGTGCAAGATGCTATGGCAAAAGGTGTTGTCGGCCGCCCAGTGGTGATTGCCGATACGCAAGACAACCCGGGCGCAGGCGGCAACGGAGATACAACCGGCATGCTGGCCGCATTGATGCGCCAGCGAGCGCCAGATGCCGTACTCGGAATGTTGATCGATGCAGCATCGGCGAAACTTGCTCACGAAGCTGGCACTGGGGCAACACTAGACTTCACGCTAGGCGAAACCTCTGGCAAAGGCCAGTTACCACTTGGTGGACGCTTCACAGTTGAACGTTTAGGCGATGGTGTATTTACATGCACCGGGCCAATGTTTCGCGGCTTTCGCATGAAACTCGGGCCAATGGCCTTGCTCAAAGGCACCAGCCATTACAGCGGCGTACGGGTTATTCTGGCGAGCAGAAAATGCCAAGCAGCCGACCAAGAAATGTTTCGCCACCTTGGCATTGAACCGAAGAAACATCCGGTGATTGTGCTCAAAAGTTCGGTACATTTTCGAGCGGATTTCCAGCCAATTGCCAAAGAAATTTTGATCGCAAAGGCACCAGGACCCGCTCTCGTAAACCCAGCAGACTTTCCTTGGAAAAAACTGCGCAAAGGCATTCGCTTAACCCCCCTCGGAAAAGCTTTTTAAAAGTAGGCAGGCCATCTTGATAGATTACGAGAAAGACCCTCTCACCCCGATTGAGCGTGAGATCGAGATGGGCGATATTTTGCTCATTGACATTGGAAATACCTTTGCAAAATGGGGGCGCTATACATTTCTAGATAGCAACCATTCCGAAACGCAGGCACATAACCATTGCACAGCCTATGGTAGAGTGCTCATTGACGAGTTACCGGCTTTAGCAAGAGATTGGCGCAGGCATGTCGTCCCTAAAAAGATCATTGTCTCCAACGTCGCTGGCACGCGTGTGAGGACACCGGCCCTGCGCGCATTCGAAGTATGGAGCGATGC
>JAYWIG010000219.1:0-10382 GCA_043789035.1 Betaproteobacteria bacterium | reverse complement strand
TTTTGTCGGTCATGATGTTGGGCGCGATTCCGATGTACAGGGCCGAGCAACTGCGGGCCAAAGAAAAAGAACTGAAGCTATCGCTCATGCAAATTCGGCAAGCCTTAGATGATTACAAGCGCGCCGGCGATGAGGGCCGAATTTTAAAACCTGTAGGTGCCAGCGGTTACCCGCCAAGCCTAGATGTCTTAGTGAAGGGTGCGCCAAAAGTGGGTGCCCAGAAGCCTGAATGGGTGTATTTCTTACGGCATATGCCGAAAGATCCCTTTGCTGAACCAGAGCTCATTGCGTCACCATCAGCTTCTACTGCGACGCCTGCCTCTAGGACTTGGGACACTCGAGCCTACAGTAGCCCGCCCGATACACCAGCACCCGGCGCAGATGTGTTCGACGTATTTTCGAAAAGCAAAAAGGTTGGCCTTAACGGGGTGCCGTACAACAAATGGTAGCTGGTAAATTTTTAAAAGCCCGAGGTTTCACCCTAATTGAAATCTTGGTGGTTTTATCGCTCATGATGCTTTTGGTAGGCATGGTCGCGCCTGCCTACTTCGCGCGGCTGCAAACGGCAAAAGAGGTAGTGCTAGAACAAAATCTTTCTACAGTTCGCAGCGCCATTGATAAGTTCCATGCAGATCGCGGTCGATTTCCAAAGAAAATCACCGAACTGGTAGAAAACAAATACATCAACCGTGTACCGGTTGATCCTGTTACAGGGTCAGATCAAACTTGGCTGGAATTACAGCCGAGTATCGGAGAGGTAGAGACCGAAGGCGTAGCTAATATCAAAAGTGGCGCAGAAGGTTTGAACCGCTTAGGGGTGGCTTATGCAGATCTCTAAGCAAGGCGGTATGGCAATGGTGGTTGTGAACATTGTGCTACTTATTGCCGCACTCTCATTACTGGTGGTTGCGCAAAACGCAAAGCAAGACAGGCAGCGTTCCAAAGAGCAAGAGCTCATGTTTGTGGGTATGGAGTTTACCCGCGCACTTGAATCTTATGCCAAGCCTGTCGATGCGGCGGGTATTCAATTTCCGAATGACTTGAAAGATCTGCTGCTCGACACCCGAGGTGGCGTTGAGCGGCGGCATTTGCGGCGTATCTATGACGACCCAATGACTGGCAAGGCCGCTTGGGGGTTTGTTCGTAATCAGAGCGGCATTGTGGGTGTGTATTCGATGTCCCAACTACTACCTTTGCGCAAAGCAGGGTTTGCCCCTGCCCAAGATAATTTTAAGAATGCAAAGGGATATCACCAATGGATATTTCAGCTACCCGCGCAGATGCTGCTGCCAACTTTACCCAGCGTCAAAACCGAATGAGTAAGGTTTCGTCAGTTGAATCTATGGATAACGGGGAACCAGCCGGGCAAACGGACAGACGAGAGGACACTATTTTTGTGCCGAATAGCAAAGAGTTAGAGCGGCTACTGTTTGCTTTCGAATCATCCCTACAAATTAACCGCCGGTTTCAGTTCTTTCTTTGGTGCCACGGCATACTGCAAGCACTGCTTCCTCATCAAACTCTGCTGTGCGTGTGTGGAAATATTCAAGCTGGTGTTTACAACATCGATGTGTTTGCGAGCGATGCTGTAAAACACAATTCGAAAGATACGGTGGATGCATCGCTAAAAACACTTACAGATTTAGTGATTGCACGTTGGCTTGCAGGCGGTGGCGCGCATCTGTCAATTGCTGCCGAGAGTAAAGAAATCAACGATGATCGATTACGAGATGCCTTGCAGGAATCTGGCCTTGGAAACATTCTTGCCATTGGCACTAAAGAATTCAAAACGCAGGGGAGCTTTTTCATTTTCGGGCGATTAGAAAAAAAACCGGGTAGAAGAAGTTTTGGTCTCATTGAATTGCTATTGCCATTGCTGCATTTTGCCCTTCATCGCTACTTTGCCAATGAAATTGCCGAAGGCGATAACGCTGATGCAACCATGCCCGCGCTCTCTGATCGAGAGATTCAAATTATTCAAAGCGTAGGTACCGGTAAAACAAATTTTGAGATAGGCGTTGATCTCGATATCAGCCCACTTACAGTAAAAAACCACATGCAGCGCATTCTGAAGAAGCTCGGTGTCAACAATCGCGCACAAGCCGTTGCTCGTTGCAATGATTTAGGTCTTTTTTAGGCTCGACTAGTCCTCTTAGGTCGTAAACGACTAGGCCGATTAGTCCGATAGGACTAACGAAACCACTTTTACAGACGCGAAATCTTAAAACTGGCTAGGCAAAATTCTCAAAGTCTTGAAGCCATTCAAGCAACTCCTGAATGAATAAACAACCTTCCATTGAAAGAACACATGAAACTTATTAAGAAATTATTTGCAGGCTCAGTGCTTGCAGCTGCCGTGATGTCGGCAAACGCGTCGATTATCCTACCGGTTAATGGCGACGGTGAACTCACCGCGATTTTGTACAGAGTAGACAACAATAGCAGTTTGGTTGTTGACTTAGGCATCACGATTTCAGCTTTTAACACAAGCTTAAATCAGACATTCGTCCTCTCAGCGTCACCATATTACAGCACGATTTACAGCAGCTCAAACCCAATTACGTTCGCTGTAATTGCGGCTGACTCGCTTGGCCCGAACTCTGGCTTGCTCAACTCAAAGCAACTATATCTAACGTCCTCAGCAAACTCCACTCCAAGTGCGCCATCAAACTCTACGTTGGCTACCCGCGTTGGTTTGGTTAACACTTTTCAGCAAGCTTTAAACGGCGCTAACGGAGTAACGTTTAATGGTACGCACTCGACAGATTTAAACGGTAGTTCATTAGACACCGCAACGGGAACAGCGACATCCTTTTCGACAATTCAAGCTGGTGTTATTAGTCCCTCTGGCATTACTATGGTTACAGCTGGAAGCCAAGCCGAGTTTTTTGCTATACAAACTTCTTTCCCAGGCGGTACGACCACTGCTGCTAATGTCACAGACTTTTTTAGTGGCACTGAAACCTCAACCAATCTTGGTGGTTACTTTACTCTGAATGCCGCGACAGGCACTTTAGATTATTTTGGCGAGCCAACAGTAGTGAACGCGATTCCTGAAGCTAGCGAATGGGCAATGATGTTGTCTGGCCTCGCGATGCTTGGTTTGATGGTTCGCCGTCGTCGTAACAACGCTTAAGCGTTTTAAATTATTTAACTACATTAGGAAAATCATGAAACTTTTTAAACTTGCTCCGATTGCTGGCTTATTGGTCGCGTCTACAGCTTTTGCCCAAACTAGTCAACCAAACGAGCCAAGCGCCACGATCAAAATTTACGCGTCTGGCGCGTCTGCTCAACTCAACACTATCTCTGGGATTTTGACGTCGCTGTGCAAGCCGAATGGCGGCGGCAGCCAAATTCAGTATTATCATGGATATGGCACCTCTACCGGCGGCACATCTGCTACGGCTGTGAACAGTAACTTGCGCGCCTTTCGTTGCGAATTAGCAAACAACTCTACTTCACCAGGGCTAAACGGTCAGACGATACTTTTCACATATAGCGCAATTGATGGTTCTGCAAGTGGTGTGCAGTATGTTGCTCGTCAGTTGCCACGCCAGTTTATCAACTTTTCTGCCTGTCCAACTGCACCTTTAGCTACGCAAACCGTTGCGACTACAATCACACCGGCAGGTTCAGCGCAATTTAACTGCAATGGCACTGGTGTTGGTGCAACAAGCACAGCTACTACTACTCCAATCATACCTTCAGCCGGTGCGTCTGACGTCGAACCATCTCGTTTTGAAGGTGATAATGCACCTGTTGGCGAAACAAGCATTACTGCTGCGGAAGTTGGCAATTTAGTTGTAAAGCCTGGTCGCGCTGTAATTTTCGGTTTGTATGCCAACGCCGCGATGTGGCTTGAGTTGCAAAAGCGCCAAGGCCTAATACCTACAACGGCGACTGCACCTATTATGCCTTTTACCACGACCGTGAATGCGACAACGAATGCACTTACGAACGCCGTAAATACTGCATTTTCAGAAGCTTTGCGCCCTAACATCACTAAAGCTGAGTATCGCGCAATTGTTAAGGGTGATTTGAATGATATGTTGTACCTGGCTGGAACATACACTCCTGTTGCAGGCACCGTGTCCACCGGTCCGTTGCAGTTAGCTCGACGTGTTAATGGCTCCGGTACTCAGGCGATGAGTAACATTTACTTCCTGAATAATTCTTGCGGAAATTTAACTGGATCGTCAATCCCACCAGCTGATGCTTCAAGTACATTTGGCAACTTCACTGTAACATTGGGTTCAGGTACAGGCAATGTGATTACTGAGTTCCAAAACAACGCCACACGACCAACAATCGGCGTCATTTCTCTTGAGAACGCTTCCCGTGGTGCTTACACATTGAACGCTGTCAACGGTAACACTGATGTCAGCCCGAAGGCCGCTTATGCAGCATTGAAGTTAGATGGCATTACGCCTAGCCGTGTAAATACTATCAACGGTAGCTATGAGTTTTTTGCTGAAGAGACCATCCAGTGGAACAAGAACCGCATCGCAACCGGTAGTTTAGCTGAGACATTCATGAATCGTTTCGTTGACGCTGGGGCAAGTATTGCTACATTGCAGACTTTGAGCGCAGCAACACAAGAAGGTTCTGCTGCACTTGCTGACTACAACGGCGGTTCGCCAGCAGCAAACACAACTTGGATTATGAACAGCACGCGCGGTGGTAACAATTGCGCACCTGCTGTGAAGTACATCGAGTAATTTGATTGCTTAGTAAACGATCCAAAAAGCCTGTGAACTACTGAAAACATCGGTGGTTCACGTTGGGCGGAGCAGAACACAATTCTCGCTCCGCTTTTTTCGTTTTCGCTTTTATCCGATAAAAATTCGTTTTCGCGTATCCGTCTTTAAATTGTCATTTTGATATCGCAAACTTGCGGCTTTTCCGTGTGAGTGCGAAAGCTAACTTCCCTTATGATTTCTGTTTTCACTGCTGCCATTTTTGAGCGCGTTCGCAAAGGCTTTCTTCTTTGCGTTATTACGCTTGCTTGTCTGGCAGTGCCTTTGCCTGTTTTATCCCAAGCAACTGAAGCTAACCAAAAATTCGATGTATTGGAGTATGTCGTTGAAGGCAATACTCGCTTAAGGCCAGTGCAGATAGAAGAATCTGTCTATCCGTTTTTAGGTTTAGGAAAATCCATTAAAGACGTTGAAGCTGCCAGAGAAGCGCTTGAAAAAGTCTATCAAGCTGCGGGTTTTGTCACAGTGGGTGTAGATATTCCAGAGCAATCAACGTCTGACGGAGTCATTACATTGAAGGTCGTTGAAGGCAAGATTGATCGACTCGTAGTGAGAGGGGCGAAGTATTTTTCATCCTCGATGATTCGTGAACGCTTGCCTGAGCTTGCGGCCGGTGCCGTGCCGAATGCCAATACAGTAAAGTCGGAGATTGCATTACTCAACCGAGATCCGAATCGACGCGTGGTTCCAGCCTTAAAACCTGGGCAGACACCTGGAACAGTGGATGTGGACATAACCGTAGATGACACCTTACCCATTTCAGGCTCCGTTACGTTAACGAACTTCAGGCCTGCTTCGTCGCCAAATAATTTGCGATTGAATGCCGATTTACGATTTCAAAATGTAGGGGAATCGCTATTCGGTTTAGGTCATACATTAGGTATGAGCGTGTTCACCACACCACAAAATACTAGCGATACGCGATTGTTTTCTGTCAATTATTTGATACCAACGATCGATAAAGGTAGTTTTCTTTTCTTTGCGTTAAGGTCTGATACGGAATCTGTGCAATCGGTAGGTGCCACATTAGTACAGGGTAGATACTCGCAGTTAGGTTTTCGATATTTTTATCCTTTAGCAGAGGCGCAAAACAGTCGCTTGAATTTAGTGCTTGGCGTAGATAGAAAATCCAATGAACAGTTAGTTGCTCAAACCGGAATTGGCCCACTCTCATACACGCCTTACACAGTAGGCCTAAATTTTCAGACTGGCACTAGCCAAGATCTTTGGAAATTCGATACTAACTGGGTAGGGTCAGTGGGCGGTAGTCAAGCCAAGGATGATCAGTTTGGTAAACGTCGCCTAGGTGCTAGTTCAGACTTTGGTGTTTTGAAGCTAGACTTATCGAATGATCGTAGCCTTGGCGGCCAATTCAGATTGCGAAGCCGTTTAGGAGCGCAGTTTGCAGATCGACCTTTAATTAATTTAGAGCAAGTGGTGGCTGGTGGCTATGAAACAGTGCGCGGCTATTTTGAAGCAGAACAAATTGGCGATAAAAGTCTTCGCGGTTCGTTAGAAGCTAGTTACGTTATGAAGCTATCTGGCGGGCTGTTTAAGAGGGTCGAATGGGTCTCATTTCTCGACGCAGCTAGGCTAGAAGTTGTGTCGCCAGCCATTGGCCAAATTGATCGATTTAATTTAGCGTCTGCCGGAATTGGATCGCGTATTCGTTTCGGTAATGCTTGGCAGTTTGCAGGCGATCTTGCGTATCCGTTACGTAGCACAGGCCAAACTCAGAAAGGCGATCTGCGCCTGCTTGCAAGGATTATTTATGAATACTAAAGCCCCGGTGACTACCTATGCGCTTACTCCGATTGCTTATGCGGTAGCGGTCGCTTTGCTTTCAATGGCAAGTGGTAACGGGAACGCTCAAAACACTCCTGGGCTGCCAAGCGGCGCTACGATTGTTCAAGGTGCAAAAGCGCCGGTGGTTAACCAACAAACCATGACTATTGAACAGGTCGCACCCAGAGCGATTATTAACTGGAATAACTTTAATATTGGGGCCGGTAATCGAGTTGAGTTCAATCAGCAGGGTAGATCAGATTGGGCAGTTCTCAACCGCGTTGTCGGTACTGAGCGATCTGTCATCAATGGGGTATTGCAGGCCGACGGCCAAGTTTTTTTGTTGAACAATAACGGCATCTTGATCGGCAAAGGTGCGCAAATTAACGTACACACGTTTTTGGCATCAACGTTAACGTTATCCGATAAAGTTTTTAACGACGGTTTGCTCAGCGTTGGTAACAACACCCCTTCTTTAATCGCAGGTACGGGCGCGTTTGCACCGCGTGGAAATATTCAAATCGAGCCAGGCGCGATTGTGGTTGCAAAAGATGGCGGGCGACTTTCCTTTATTGCGAGCGGCCAAATATATGACGCTAACGGAAATCCAATTTTAGATGCCAACGGAGGCCCTTCCGGGCTAGTTGAAAATAATGGCCGCTTACTAGCAAGCAACGGCCAAATTATTTTGGCTGCAGGCGACAAGGTATATTTCCGATTGCCCAACGATAGATTAGTTCCAGCAGAGAAAGGTTTTCCTGGTATTGTCGTCGAGGTCGATTCTGGCGGGAGAGTGGCGAACGCGCTGTTAGGTTTTATACAGTCTAAGCTTGGGAATATCTCCATGGCTGGGCTCACGGTTAATCAAATCGGCCGTGTAAGTGCCACTACATCGGTCAACCGAAATGGTTCGATCTGGCTAATGGCCAGAGACAACACTAACGCCGCGACTCAGAGTAACGAAAGAACACCAACGCGAGGTGGGTCATTGACCTTGGGTGCAAATTCGCTCACTGACATTTACCCTGATCAAACCAATACCACGCAAACCACCGTTGATGCTTCGCCTTTTGCTCGTTCGCAAATTAGGCTAGAGGGGCAGACAATTCATTTGCAGGGAAGCGCTACCCAAGGTGCGAAAGTTATCGCACCCAACGCAAATGTAACCCTACGTGCTAGAACTGACCCTAGTTTAGATTCTATAGTGCCAGATAAAGCAGCAGTAGTACTCGATAAAAATGCACGCATTGACGTTTCTGGCCTACGCGGCAGCGTTGATGGCGATGGCAATTTAACCAGCAATAGTGCGCTAATACCCATAGAGCGTAACTCGTTAAGGATTGAGCTACGTGGAGAGCAACTTGCCGATGCGCCGATTTTGCGTGATAGCGCAATTCGGTCGCAAGCAATTTATGTTGACGCGCGAATCGGAACAACACTGATTAATCAGCAGACGGTCGCCGATGCAGTTGCCAGCCAAACTCAGCGTGGCATCTTCGAAAGAATGGGTACTGGTGGCGCTGTAAAAATTGATTCGGCCGGTACAGTGGCCTTGTTACCGGGCTCATCCGTTGCGTTGAGCGGCGGCAGCATTGCGTATTCTGCAGGCAATGTAAGAACTAGCCGTTTGTTCGATGGCCGAAATTTTTATGGGGTTGCAACTGCGGCTAATGATCGTCCCTACAAGAGCATCATCGATACACTGAAAATTCCAGAGAAGGGCTATACGGTTGGTTTGTCAGCTGGCAGCTTATCAATTACATCGCGTAATTTATTGTTCGATGGGCAAGTGGTTGGAGGGGCCGTGGTTGGCGCTTACCAGCAAGCGAGTGCGCCGTTTAAGGGCAGTATTACGCTAAATTCAATTAACTCTTCCGACCCGACGGATCTAGGTCTGCAGCACGGGCTGGTGCTGAGTGAGACGACTACGAACGGAATCGGTGACTTCATTTCAGCCAATCCAGCGGATTGGTCATCAACGTTTGACAAGCAATTCGGTTCGGGATTGCTAGCGAAGACGCAACGCGTATCACCGACGATGCTAGCGATATCAGAACTGTCGTTGATTGACTTAAAAACCAATGGCGGTATTCAAGTCGCGCCTGGCCAAAGCCTAGAGTTAAAGGCGGGTACGGATCTCACTTTAAACGCCAGAGAATCTGTCTCTGTTGAGAGGAGTATTCGATCTGCTGCAGGTAACCTGCGCATTGGCAGTAATGTAAGCCTTAATGTTGCCGACAATGTTTCTTTGGATGTTAGTGGCTTATGGCTCAATGAGTCCAAAGGTAGTAGCACAAAGCAAAGGCAGCCTAGGGTTGAGATTAACGATTCTGATACGGCAAACGTTACTTCACGTTCATTAACCCAAGGGGGGCAGGTACTTTTAGGAACTGCTTCCAAAGTGGTATTTGGGACGAACACTACGGTGGATACATCCGCAGGCGTGTTTATCGCCTCCAACAATAAAATTACTGCTGCCAAGGGTGGGAAGTTCAGCTCTGTAGCTGACCCTGCATTACCCAATGCATTTTTGCCAACTAACTTGATTGGTTATGGGTTTAGTGGGGGGTCGACCATAGAGCTGACAGGCAGCGCGTTTTGGTTCGGTTCAAATGCTCCTACCTTGACGCAAACCTTGAATTTAAACCGGTTTGTCGATTCTGGATTTTCGTCGATAGCGCTTAACTCTGGATCGGGTACGACTTTCGCGAGCGGCTACCAGTTTGCACCTAAGCTAACCCAGTATGAACTGCCGCCAAACACGCCCTTAGTTGGAGATGATGCTGCCCTTAGACAAAGGGCAAAGCTTGTTCAATTAGATGCTTGGCGAGCTGCCACTGTGGCGCTAGCGGTAAGTGGCCAAAGTGTAAGAGTGCAAAATGGGGCAAGTATCAATTTGCCAGTAGGCGGCAAGTTGACGATGGCCGGAACGATTAATGTTTCAATTGACGGTACCCTAAGTGCCCCAAGCGGTGAAATCTCTTTAAGCACTATCAACAAGGCGCCGCAAGTTGGATATCGCCCTGATGCGGGAATTAATATTGGAGCCGGTGCAATTCTCGACGTATCGGGAGTTGCAGTGCAAAATTCTGCGGTAACCTTGGCAAATCTTGGTGAGGTAAGGGCTGGTGGTACCGTGAACCTCAATGCTGGGGCAGATAGCGGAAGAGTGCTATTTGATGAGCAGGCCAAGATCGCTATTAACGGCACCTCTGCTAACTTTGATGTGGCCTTTAAACAAGGCAGCGCAACTCGGTACAAACAGACTTTAGTTGCCTCAGATGCAGGTAGTTTGAACGTTACTTCGGTTCAAGGCGGCCTTTTCGCTGGAACTGTTTTGGCGGAAGCTGGTGGTGAGGGAAAGGCTAACGGCAAGATTACCTTTAAATACGAAGCGCCTAATGCGAAGAACTTGGTTGATGAAATACCGGCTTCGGTCTTAAATCCATTGTTATTTCCGCTGTCCGAACGACAGTTTGTTCTCACCACCGCTTCGTTAGCAAAACCAACCGGCTACACGCAATCAGGAGACTGGGATATTTTGGTCAACGGGCCACGCCCTATATCAAATGCCAATAGCCCAACAAGCGTAAACGCCTTTGCGCAACGCATTAGCCAATGGCGAATTTCTGCAGCCAGTCTTCGCGATGTTGGCAGCTTAAATCTTGATGGTGGGGAGGTTACTCGATTTGATGGTTTGACAAATTTCTCTGCAAAAGAATCTGTGTGGATAGGTTCGGTCGTATTTCGAACGAGCGCCGATCAGAATTTGACACTTTCTGCGCCATACATTCGCCTTGGCTCGCAAACCGTTGCCAACGGGCTTGCCACAACAGC